>NZ_JBFTJJ010000008.1:2500-212246 GCF_056395365.1 Variovorax sp. 10L421 | reverse complement strand
TGTTCAAGGCGAGCCAGCAGATCATGCGCGACCCCGGGCTGAGCGAGAAGGAGCGGATGCAGAAGGCCGGCGCGGTCATGCAGCGCGGCTCGAGGATGGAGCAGCTGCTGCGATCTACGAGCTAAGAATGATCTGAACAAGTCCACAGTCCTGTCGCAGGACGTTGAAGAGACGAAGGTGGAGTGCACCATTTGCCGCAAGGTTGCTCTCGTGGTGAAAGTTGAAGTAGATCGACTGGCGGTTGGCCACAAGCGTGAAGCTGCTGAAATCCCAGTTTATCGCTGCATTGCCGTGGCATGTCGAGCAGGGACGCGCCGCCTTGCAGATCAACATTTGAGATCGAAGAATCTCTTGCGAATCTGATAGAGCCTTACTTCTGCCTCTGCTCGTGCCTTGAACGAAGTGCCCTTCAACTTCGAAGATGTAGTGCCTGAGCCTCGGGCCACCTATACCGTGCGTCTGGCGGACTATGGCCTGCGCCGGGACCAGGACCAGTTCTCATCAACAAGGAAGGCAATCAATGGCGGTGGCACCGTGCACGGTCAATGCGAACGCCTGGGTTCGGGCCGCAGACCGGTCGGCCGTGCTCCGCTGGTCCCTATGGCCACTTGCTGCTACAGCCGGCATTCGTTGTCCAGAAGCGAATGTCGATTGCCAGTCTGAAGCTGCCGTCGGCAAATGGCGGCCGCACATAGCCCTACGCCGCGTAGTCTGTGCTCGTAATACGGGCGCTCGCGCTCATCGAGGACCGCGTACGAGGCCTCCAGGTTCGCGTGGTCCGGTTTCAGCCAGGCGTCGAGGCGGCGTTACGCCACGCGCAGCGTGCGGCGTGGTCGCCGCGCGGGCTTGTCCTGGCGGGCCCACTCGGCCTGTTCGATCAGGCGGCCGAGCTCGACCACGGCCGGACTGCGCTCCTTCGCGTCGCCTTCGCCGTAGGCCAGCGTGAAGTCCAGCGTCGGCAGCGCGGGCAGGCCGTCGCGCTCGTCCAGCGCCACCATGCCCGGGCGCAGGTTGTCGCGGGTGAACGTGGCCACCGCGAGGCCGCTCAGCGCGACCGTGCGCAGGTCCTGCAGGCTGTGCGAGCTGAAGGCGCCGTGCCAGGGGATGCCGGCCTTGTTCAGCGCATCGATGCTGACCTGGCGGCACACGCAGGGCGTCGGCGAATAGGCCAGCGGCAGCGAGGCGCCGTCGGGGCGCTCGAAGCCCTCGGCAGCGGCCCATACCATCGGCAGACGCCGCAGCAGCGTGCCCTCGACCGCGCCCGAGACCGACACCACCACCGCCAGGTCGAGCTCGCGCTCGCGCACCATCGTGGCCAGGTCGAGCGTCAGACCCACGCTCACCTCCAGCCGGACGTTGGGGCAACTGCGCGAGAACTGGCGCAACAGCTGCGGCAGGCCCTCGCTCATGAAGCTCTCGGGCACGCCGAAGCGCACCGTGCCTTCGATGGGCGAGCAGCGGAAGTGCCGCGTCAGCGCGTCCTGCGCCTGAAGGATGCGCTCGGCATGGCGCAGGAAGTCCTCGCCGTCGGCGGTCAGGCTCAGGCGCCGCGTGGTGCGGTGGAACAGCGGGCGCCCGACCAGTTCTTCCAGCCGGCGGATCTGGTGGCTGACCGCCGATTGCGTCAGGTGCAACTGCTCGGCGGCACGGGTGAAGCCGTTGGCCTGGTGGACGGCGATGAATGCCTGCAGCAGGCCGGTGTCGAAGCTCATGGCGCTAGATTAATGAACCAGCTTCTTGAATGGAAGGAAATTTAATCATTTGCGTAATGAAATCAGGGTCTTGAGAATGCCTGGAACCTCCTGTTTCCACTGTCGACCTTCTTTCCTTTCACGACGCGCCGATGTCTTCTTCCACCCCTCGCCATCCCACCCTTGCGCTGGCCGCCATTTGCCTGGCGGCACTGTTGTTCGGCCTGGAGATCTCCAGCGTGCCGGTCATCCTGCCGGTGCTGGAAGCGCAGCTGCACGCCGACTTCCAGGACCTGCAATGGATCATGAACGCCTACACCATCGCCTGCACCACGGTACTGATGGCCACCGGCACGCTGGCCGACCGCTACGGGCGGCGCCGCGTGTTCGCGCTCACCGTACTGGCCTTCGGCATCGCATCGCTGCTGTGCGGCCTGGCGCCCAGCACTGCGGTGCTGATCGCCGGCCGCTTCTTGCAGGGCATGGCCGGCGGCGCGATGTTCATCTGCTCCATCGCGATCCTGTCGCACCAGTTCCCCGACGGCAAGGCACGCGGCCGCGCCTTCGCGATCTGGGGCGTGGTAGCCGGCATCGGTCTGGGCTTCGGCCCGGTGATCGGCGGCGTCATCGTCGCGCTGGCCAGCTGGCACTGGGTCTTCCTGGTGCACGCGCCGCTGGCGTTGCTGGGCCTGGCACTGATCATGGCCGGCGTGGCGGAGTCCAGCGACCCGCAGGCCCGCCAGCAGAAGCTGGACCTCGCCGGCATCGCCACGCTGACCGTCGCGGTGCTCGGGCTCACCTCCCTCATCACGCAGGGAGAGGGCCTGGGCTGGACCAGCACGGCCGCGCTGGGCCTGGCAGCGGCAACGGTGTTCAGCCTGATCGCGTTCGTCGCGGTCGAGCGATTGCATCCGCATCCGATGTTCGACTTCTCGGTGTTCAAGATCCGCGACTTCTCGGGCGCCATCCTCGGCTGCATCGGCATGAACTGCAGCTACTGGCCGTTCATGATCTACCTGCCGCTGTACTTCTCCGCCGGCCTGGGCTACGACACCACCACTGCCGGGCTGGCGCTCCTGTTCTACACGGTGCCCTTTCTTGTGATGCCGCCGATCGCGCAATGGCTGCTGCTGCGCTACCAGGCGCGCTTCGTGATCCCCGCCGGCCTGTTCCTGATCGGCCTGGGCTTCGCGCTGATGAAGCTGGGCAGCAGCCTCACGCACCTGGGCAACTGGACGGTGTTGCCCGGCGCGCTGATCGCCGGCATCGGTCTGGGCCTGACCACCACGCCCGCGACCAACATGACCACCGCCTCGGTGCCCGCCAACCGCGCCGGCATGGCCTCGGGCATGGACGTCAGCGCACGCCTCATCACCCTGGCCATCAACATCGCCGTGATGGGGCTGGTGCTCGTGGCGGGCATCCTGGCCGCGCTGCGCACGGCGCTGGGGCCGGCGCTCGATGCAGCGCGGCTGCGTGCGCTGGCCGAGCGGCTTGCCGGCGGGGACGTGGCGGGCGCGCAGCAGATGTTGGCGACGCTGGCTGCACCGGATGCCGCCGGCGCGATCCTCCAGGCCGCCGTGACCCATGGCTTCGGATGGGTCATGCTGTACGGCGGGCTCGGAGCTTCGTTGACCGCAGGGCTCAGCCTTGCGGTACTCGGTCGTCGGCGCGCCTCGCCCGCACAGGACGTGTTGCCCGGCGTGGCTCGCGGGCACTGAGGCTCCATCGAGCCCCGGGCGAGCATTTCGCTACCGCCTGCAGGCATCGGCAGAGCTGCCGCGGAGCGCAGCGAGCACCGGACATCGACTTCGATTTGACGGGCTCGCCTCGGTCGATTGCACAATTGCTGCTCACAGGAGCGAACCGAATGCCAGCCCTTCACCTCGTCGAACGCCTCGGAAACACCCACAAAGTCAAAGACGCCGCCAACCCGTACGAATACGACTGCGGCTATTGGGTCGTCTCAGTGCCGACCGCCGAACGGCTCGTGGCCGAGGGCGGAGACCTTTACCTTCATGACGGCCAGAACGAGCCGTCCCGATTCGGCGGAAAGATCGTTGGCTTTCGCGTACACCAAGGCGGCCCTGAGAACGGGCGCCTTGTCTTCCGCATCCAGGCGACGCCGGAACACAGGGGCGTAAAGACGGGGCGCGAAGGTTGGGGAAACGAGAAAAAGATTGTTTGGTAAAGCTCCCATGCAAGCCGTTGAAGGTGCTGACGTCGCGGGCGGCTGAACTGCTGCATTGCGATAGGAATAAAAGGAGCAAGAGTGATGACAGCCAAGGATTTGCCTGGACAGAGAGTAATCCTGCGCGGCAGCAAGGCATTCAGGAAGAACCTTCCTCGCGAAGCCATGTACAAAACTGCTACCTTCTTGGTGAATCACCACTGGGGAAACGCGCGGGAGGTGGCAGACGGAATGGGTGTTCTCCTTCTCACCTGGAACCAAGCCTTCTATCGGTATGGGCAGTTTGACTTCTTTAAGCTTGAGCGATGCATAGAGAAGAATATGTCCTATCTGGAGAGCCTCCGTACGCGGAACATCTTGGAATTCGGCGAAGCTGACGAGTCTCTCGTTCGAAGGCTCTTCAAATGTTTTTCTGCTGCGCTGGCGATTCGGAGCGGATCTAAAAAGGGAACGCAGAGTCCCGTTGCCACTGCTAAAGCGCTGCATCTTCTGGCCCCAAGTTTCTTGCCTCTTTGGGACGACAAGATCGCACGCGGCTACGGCTGTCACTACGCAAAAGACCCTGTCGGAAAGTATCTCGATTTCCTGTGGATGACGAAAGCCATTGCAACTGGTTTGCCGAAAAATTTGCAGAATGGCGCTGACGGATCTAGCGCGATTAAGGTCATCGACGAGTACAACTTTGCACGTTTCACAAGAGGCTGGGTTGATGCCTAACAGGTTCTTCGAAACGGACATGCAGCGGTATTGCGCCGCGCTTGTCGACATGGGCTGCTTCCTACTGCTGCAACTGGCGGCTCTTGGCCCGGTAGCTGATACTTCAGCAGTCGCTCGAGCGCGAAGCGGACTTCTGCTAGTCAATCACGATTCATCCCAACGCACCGAGCAGGATGCGCCGAATCTGCAGAGGTCGACTAAGTCATTGAGCGCGATTCGACAACGGCCCTTTTGAGCCGTCAGGGACGGCGGCACGATTGCGGGAATGCATGCCTCGGATGCGAGCGCCAGATGCCCGCTGTTGAGCCACATAAGGAGTGGCTTACAGCATGAGCGCCCCCGATATGTACGTGCGCCCGCCTTCGGATGCCGCGTCGCGTAACACCATGCTATGGCGATCTTGCATTCCATTCCTCTATGAAGCGAGAGGCACGCGACTTCATGCATTCGATCGCGGCTTCACGGGTCGGCTGCTGGGTAACCAACAGCACGCAGCACCGCGTGATTTCGTGCCGCAGTTCGGCCCGCGCGGTGTAGGCGCCATCAAGAGAAATCTCGAGCTCTACCGAGCAGCTCCAGCCTTCAGGCAGATCGGAATCCATCAAGACAGCGGGCATGGTCTCTGAAGCATGAGTGGATCGAAGCGTTGCAGTCCGTGAGCGAAAGCTCCTGGTGGCAGACTGTGCGATTTCATGCGCTTCTCCAGTGTGTCGACGAACCGGCACCGCTTTCTACCGTCTGAGCACAGAGCGTTTGGCCGTCAAGTCACTGTAGAAGTTGCACCGCATGCGCACATGAGCGGTTCGCCCCTTCTCCACCGAGACAAACGCCCCGCTGCTCCTGCGACCGCTCATGACAAAGCGCCTGCAGCCGGGCATCGTAGGAAAGTCCCTCTCAGCCGGAGTCGCTTTTTGAGGATGCCGGTCGCCTCGCCAAATGCCATGTTCGGCTCGGTCGGCAGCGTGCCGGTCACACCCGGCACATGACCCGCGTGGGCCACATTTCTGCTGCAATCGAGACATGAACAATGACCTCCCAACAGGCGCCGTGGCACTCGTGGCGAAGCCGTTGACTTCCCAAGCCTTCACGCCGTATGGCATCGTGATCGAGGTGCCCGCCGTCGAAGGCCGGCCCATCAACGGCGGCAATGCGCGGCGCTTCGACCTGCTCGACGACCTGCGGCTCGACGCCGAAGGCGGCCGGCCGATGCTGGCGCTGTTCCGCGCCCAGGCTCGGCGCTTTCCGCACGAGGTATCGGAGATGGAGCGCCATGCGCTCGGCAGCCAGAGCTTCGTGCCGCTGGGCGACAGGCGCTTCGTGATCGTGGTCGCCCGCGCGGGCGAGGCGCCTACGTCAGCGAAGCAACTCGCGGCCTTCGTCACCGACGGGCGCCAGGGCGTGGTGCTTGCGCCCGGCACCTGGCATCACGCGCTGCTGGCGGTGGATGCGGGCGACTTCGTGGTGATCGAACGCGCGGGGGGCGGCGTCGATTGCGACATCTGCCTTCTTCGGCAGAGCGGCAGCGTGCGGCTCTGAAGCCCCGGCTTCAGCCCACGATGCGCTGTGCCAGCGCAACCAGCGACCGGTCCGACCCGGCCGGCCCGAGCAGCGAAATGCCCAGCGGCGCACCCTCGCGCGTGGCCAGCGGAATCGACAGCTGCGGAAAGCCCGCCAGGCCCGCAATGCACAGCATGCGGATCGCGCGGTTGCGGTAGTCCTCCATCGAAGCCTCGCTGTCGCTGCGCAGCGGCGCGATGTCTGGCATGGTCGGCAGGAGCAGCACGCCGTCGGTGCCGAGCAGGTGGGTCAGGTGCGCGCGAAAGGCCGTGCGGAAAATGCGCGCGGTCGTCACCTGCGCATCGGTCACTTCGCGCGACCACGCAAAGCGCTCGGCCACGCCCGGGCCGAGCGGCGGCGCGTAGCGCTCGATCAACGGTCCGTCGGTGAGCCAGGCCTCGCGCGACTGCAGGTAGCGAAAGTGCCAGTACATCGCGTCGAAGGATTCCAGCGCCACCGTGGTGCCTTGCGCGGGGCCGAGCAGGTCCTGCACTCGGCCGGCCGCGCCCTGGAGCGCATCGGCCGCGGCGGGCACGGCCAGCGCCCAGACGTCATCGGGCCGCAGCAGCCGCACGCGCTCGGGCAAGGTGGCCGCATCGGCACCCAGCAGCACATCGGCCACGCGCGCAAATGTGCCGACGTCGCGCGCAAACCAGCCACAGGTGTCGAAGCTCGGCGCCAGGTCGAGCGCCCCTTCGAGGCTCACGCGGCCGTGCGTCGGACGCAGGCCGTACAGGCCGCAGTGGTTGGCCGGCGCACGCACCGAGCCGCCGGTGTCGGTACCGAGCGCGAAATCGCACAGATTCGACGACACCGCCGAGGCCGAGCCCGACGACGAGCCGCCCGTGATGCGCAGCGGCGCGCCGCCATTGACCGGTGCGCCGAAGTGCGCGTTGTTGCCGTTCATCGAGAACGCGAGTTCGTCGGTCACTGTCTTGCCGGCGAAGCGTGCGCCGGCATCGAGCAGTTTCTGCACCGTGGGCGCGGTGCGGGTCTTGATGCCCGACATCGCCAGCACGAAGGGGTTGCCGCCGCCCGTGGGGTAACCGGCCACATCGAACAGGTCTTTTGCTGCAAAGCTCAGGTCGACGAGCGGACCGGTCGCAGCGCGCGGCACTGGCGCATCGGGGTACGGAACGAAGGCGTGGGCGGGGTCGTGCAGGGGCATGGCGATGGATGGGGCGTGTGGGGGTGGTCAGTCAGGCGAGGAGCACCGGCGCGATGGCCGCCGCCGCATCGGTATGAATGCAGCGCACGCGATGACTGGGTGCAAGCTCGAGCACCGACGGCTGCGCCGCGCGGCAGGCATCGCTCGCGAGCGCACAGCGCTCGGCAAAGGCACAGCCGGGCGGCAACGCGGACAGGTCGGGCGGCGCGCCGCCGATGGTTTCCAGCCGCGTGCCGCGTGCCAGCGCACCATGCGCGCGGCTCTTGAGCAGTGCAATCGTGTACGGATGGCGCGGCGAGCGGATCAGCTCGCGCGCAGTGCCTTTCTCGACGATGCGGCCCGCATACATCACGGCGATGCGATCGGCCACCTCGACGGCGGCACCGATGTCGTGCGTGACGAAGATCACCGACAGCCCCAGGTCGCGTTGCAGCTCGCGCAGCAGCAGCAGGATCTGGATCTGCACCGTGGCGTCGAGCGCGGTGGTGGGCTCGTCGGCCAGCAGCAGCTGGGGCTTGCAGGCGAGTGCCAGCGCGATCATGGCGCGCTGGCGCATGCCGCCCGACATCTCGTGAGGATAGGCCTGCAGGCGCCGTTCAGGGCTCGGAATGCGCACACGCTCGAACAGCGCCAGCGCGCGTTGTTGCGCCTCGGCCTGCGTGACCGATTCGTGCCGTCGGATCGACTCGACGATCTGCGCGCCCACCGAATACACCGGATCGAGCGCCAGCAGCGGCTCCTGGAAAATCATCGATGCGACCTTGCCGCGGAAGTCGGCCAGCTCGCGCTGCGACATCGCGAGCACGTCGCGCCCGGCCACCTGCACCGTGCCGCCCATGCGGGTGCGGCGCTCGGGGTGCAGTCGCAGCAGGGTGCGCATGGTCACGCTCTTGCCTGAGCCGGACTCGCCGATCAGCGCGACGACCTCGCCGCGCTGCACTTCAAGGCTCACGCCGCTGACGGCGTGCACCGGCTTGCGACCGCCACTGAAGGTGACGCTGAGGTCGCGCAGGCGGACCATCGGTTTATCGTTGTCGCTCATGCTGCTTTCCTCGGGGTTTCGATGGCCATCGGATGCCCGCTGCCCGCCTCGTGGATCAGGCAGCTCACCGCGTGCTGCGAGCCGGTGACGATGCGCTCGGGAACGACCTTGGCGCACACCGGCGCGGCCAGCGCACAGCGCGGATGAAAGCGGCAGCCCGAGGGCGGGTTGATGGGGTTCGGCGGATCGCCCGCGAGCGCTGCTTCTTCGGTGCGGTGGTCCGGGTCCATCGACGGCATGGAAGAAAGCAGCGCACGCGTGTAGGGGTGAGCGGGTGCGTCGTACAGCGCATCGGCCGGGCCGATCTCGGCCACCTGGCCGAGGTACATCACCATCACGCGGTCGCTCACGTAGCGCACCACGTTGAGGTCGTGGCTGATGAACGCGTAGGTCAGCCCGAACTCGGCCTTCAGGTCGAGCAGCAGGTTGATGACCTGCGCCTCCACCGATTTGTCGAGCGCGGAGACGGCCTCGTCGAGAATCACCATGCGCGGCTGCAATGCGAGGGCCCGCGCGATATTCACGCGCTGCCGCTGGCCACCCGAGAGTTCATGCGGGTAGCGCTCGGCAAAGCGTTGCGGCGACAGGCCCACGCGGGCGAGCAGGTCGCGCGCACGTTCAACCGATTCGCGCCGCGACACTCCGTGCACCTGCGGCCCGAAGGCGATCGAATCTTCGATGGTGAGGCGCGGGTTGAGGGAGGCGTAGCTGTCCTGAAACACCATCTGCACCTGGCGGCGGAATTCTTTCAGCGGCAGGTCCCGGCTGCCGACTTCGCGGCCGTCGAACACGACTTCGCCGCGCGTCGGCTCGATCAGCTGCATCAGCAGTCGGGCGGTGGTCGACTTGCCGCAGCCCGACTCGCCGACCACGCCGAGCGTTTCGCCCTTGAGCACCTCGAAGTCCACGCCGTCGACCGCCCGCACGACGCCACCGCCGCGGCCGAGCGGGTCTTTCTTGAGCGGGAAGTGCTTGACCAGGCCCTTGATGGTGAGGAGCGGTTGGGCGGGGCCGCCGATATCCTTCAGTGCGTCCATGGCTTCACCCCTTGTTGTCCATCGCCGAGCGAAGCCCGTCGGACAGGATGTTGAAAGAGATCGAAGTGATGAAGATCATCGCGCCCGGCAACGCAGCGACCCATGGCTGCACGTAGATCGCAGTGCGCAGCGTGTTGAGCATCAGGCCCCATTCGGGTTCCGGCGGTTTCACGCCCAAACCCAGGAACGACAGGCCCGAGGCCAGGATCATCGACACCGCGATCAGGCTGGTGGCGTAGACGAAGATCGGCCCGAGCACATTGCCCAGCACATGCACCCGCACGATGATGAAGGGGCTGGCGCCCGAAGCGCGCGCCGCTTCCACGTAGTCGCGAGTGCGCACCTGCGTGGTGACGCTCTCGGCCACGCGCGCGATCTGCGGAATGAACACGATGGTCAGCGAGATCAACGAATTGACCACCCCCGCACCCAGCGTGCCCGACAGAGCGATGGCCAGCAGCACCGAGGGAAAGGCGTAGAACACGTCGATGGTGCGCATGATCAGCGTGTTGGTCAGCCCGCCCGCATAACCGGCGACGATGCCGATGATCGTGCCCAGCACGAAGGCGCACAGCACCGGCGTGATGCCGATGAACAGCGACAGCCGCGCGCCGACGATAAGGCGCGAGAGCATGTCGCGGCCCAGCTCGTCGCTGCCCAGCGGAAGGCCCTCGGTGCCTATGGGCTTGAGGCGCTTGAGCATCGACGACTGGTACGGGTCGGCCGGCGCGAACCATGTGCCGAAGACAGCGAGCGCGATCAGCAGCAACACGACGATGGCCGCGCCGACGGCGACCGGGTCACGCCGCAGACGCAGCCACACCGAAACCCAGTAGCCGCGAGAGCGCTGGGCCGGCAAGGGTTCGACGGCAACGGCGGAAGAGATGGGAAGCACGGTGGACATTGCTTGGCGGCTTTCTTCTTCAGGCACGCGCGATGCGCGGATCGAGCAAGGTTTGCAGCACGTCGACCAGCAGGTTCAGCAGCACGAAGAACAGCGCCAGCACGAGGATCGTTCCCTGCAGCAGCGGCAGGTCGCGCTGGAAGATGGCCGAGTTGAGCAGGAAGCCGGTGCCCGGCCACGAGAACACGGTCTCGATGAGGATCGAGCCGCCGAGCAGATAGCCCAGCTGCAGGCCCATCACGGCCAGCGCCGTGGGCGCCGCGTTCTTCACCATGTGGCGGAACACGCCGAGGTGAGTGAGCCCCTTGGCGCGCAGGCCCACGATGAACTCCTGGTCGAGGATGTCGGCCACCAGCGCGCGCACCGTGCGCGCGATGATGCCCATGGGAATCACCGACATCGTGAGCGCCGGCAGCAGCAGGAACTGCAGGTGCGCCCAGTCCCACGCCCAGTCGTCCGAGCCGCTGGGGCCCGCGCCGGTGGCCGGCAGCCACATGAGCTGCGACGAGAACACGATCACCATCACCATGCCCAGCCAGTAGTGCGGCACGCTCACGCCCAATACCGAGAACACCGAGGCCAGCCGGTCGACCCACGAGCCGCGAAAGTAGCCCGCCACGAAGCCGAAGAGGCAACCCAGCACGAACCCGATGAAGGTGGCCACCACCGCCAGCCGCAGCGTGTTGCCCACGGCGGTGAACACCTCGCCGGCCACCGCGCGATTGCTCGCGATGGACACGCCCAGGTCGCCGTGCACCGCGCGCCACAGCCACATCGCGAACTGCTCGGGCAGCGAACGGTTGAAGCCGTACAGCTCGCGCAGTTGCGCCTGCAGTTCGGCGGACGCATCGGGCGGCAGGATCGACACCAGCGGATCGCCGGGCGCGATGTGCACGAGCAGGAAGCACACGAGGGCCACGCCGATCATGATCGGCACGGCGTAGATCACGCGGCGCAGGAGGTAGGCGAACATGGCTCGTGGCTGGCTGCGGGAGGGGGTCAGTCCATCGTCATGGTGGCGATGTCGATGAACCAGCTTTTCGGCTGCACCACGTTCTTGATCTTGGACGAGAGTGCGCGCGGCCCCACGTCGTGGGCGATCCACACGAACGGCGCGTCGTCCACGATGTGCGTGTGCAGCTTTGCGAGCGCGGCGTCGCGCACCTTGTCGTCGAAGCTGGTGCGCGCGTCGGCCACCAGCTTGTCGACCTCGGGGCTGCCGTAGTAGCCCCAGTTGTTCGACACCGGTGGGAAGGCCTTGGTGCTCACGAAGCGCACCATCGCGAAGAACGGGTCCATCGCTGCGAAGCTGATGTTGACCGCATTGGCGCCATTGGCCGAGGGGTCCTTCGCGCCCTTGCGCCAGTTGGTGAAGAGCGTGTTCCATTCGATCACGTCGAACTGCACGTCGAAGTAGCACTGCTTGAGCGACTGCTGCGCGAACTCGTTCATCGGCAGCGGCTGCATCTGGCCCGAGCCCGAGGCCGATATCTGCACCTTCACCTTGATCGGTTTGGCCGCGGAGTAGCCGGCCTGCGTCATGAGGGCCTGCGCGGCCTTCACGTCGTAGCGGATGTCGAAGCTGGGCTTGCCGAACCACGGGTGGCCCGGCGGCACCGTGCCTTTGGGCTCGGCCATCATGCCGCCCAGCAGTTGCTTCATGCCGCCGCGGTCGATGCACAGGTTGGCCGCCTGGCGCACGCGCTTGTCGAGCCAGGGCGAGCCTTCGGCGAACGAGAGTTGCCATGGCCATACGTGCGGCTGCGCGTTCGAATAGATCTTGAAGCCGCGTTGCGTGATCTGCGCCATGGCGTCGGGCGCGGGCGCCTCGATCCAGTCGACCTGGCCGCCCAGTAGCGCGGCGGTGCGCGCATTGGCTTCGGGCATCGGCAGCATCACGACCTTGTCGATCTTCGGCACGCGCCTGGCGTCCCAGTAGCCCTTGTTGGCGGCCAGCTCCAGCCGCTCCCGCGCCACGAAGCGCGTGACCTTGAACGGACCCGAGCCGGCAGGGTCGGCGGCGAAGGCGGTCCAGGCGGCCTTGGCCTTGTCTGCAGGCGTGGCGCCTGCGGCGGCATCGAACTTCTTCTGCCAGTGCGCGGGCGAGGCCATGAACAGGTTCGTGAGGTTGATCGGCAGGAAGGCGTCGGGCTCGCTGGTGGTGAGCTCGACCGTCGTGTCGTCGATCTTGCGCGCCGACTTGAGCGTGGGCATGCGCGAAGCCGTCACGCCGACCTGGCTGGGGTCGAACTGCGGGGCGTCCTTGTCGAGAACCTTCTGCACGTTCCACACCACGGCGTCGGCGGTGAAGGCCGAACCGTCATGGAACTTGACGCCGGGGCGCAGCTTGAAGACCCACTTGGTCTTGTCCTTGGCGTCCACTGCCCACGAGGTGGCGAGGCCGGGAACCAGCACGCTCGGTGCGTCGGCCTTCGACAGATCCCACTGCGTGAGCGAATCGTAGATCGGAATGCCGGTGAAGCGGTTGCCCTCGAAGCCCTGGTCGGGCTGGCCCAGCGTGCGCGGAATGTCGGCTGCCGTCATGGCGATGCGCAGCGTCTTTTCCTGTGCCATCGCATGGGAGGCGGCCAGGGCCAGGGTCGCAATTGCCGCGCAGGCGGCCAGGGGCTTCAGGAACAGGGCGGGGGCAGCACGCTTCACATGGAACTCCGTTGGGTGGAATGGCGAAAAGGACGAAAGGAAACGCTCAAGCACGACATGTGCCAACAAGCGATCAGTCCCTGGATCCATGTCCACGACCAGCGCAGGCGCGCGAGGTGCCAGGTCAGGCCGGTGGTGAGTGCGCCGCGCTGCACGATCTAGTCGAATGCCGGCGCGCCGATGTCATGTCATGCACCGGCCACGGCGCGATCCACACGCTCGGCTCTCTCCCCCTCAAGCCATGACCCACACCTTGCGCACCGTTTCGATGGTGCGCCAGGTGCCGACGTAGCCAGGCTTCATGATGAAGCAGTCGCCGGCTCCGTAAGTCACCGGGCTCTGACCTGCCTCGGTGATCTCGACCAGGCCGGACAGGATCAGGCAGAACTCCCAGGTCTCACCCTTGATGGAATGGTTCACACCGGGTGTCGACTCCCACACGCCAGCGCGCACCTTGCCGTCCTTGGCGCTGTCGACGTCCCAGTTGCGGCACACGATGTCGCCTTCGATGACACGTTCGGCCGGCGGCCGGTATTCGCGCGGTTCGCCGAGCTGGTCGAGGTTGAAGTTGACGAGCAGATTGTTTGACATGAAAGGTCTGGTGAAGTTGAACACGGGATCTTTCATGCTAGGGTCGTGCGCTTCCGCGTGGGTGCCGAAGTCGATGCCGGAATCGGTGGCAAATGCGCGATTGGCGGCCCGCCGCAGCGCGATCTGCCTGCACGCAGCGGCTACGGGCTGACGGCCGCCGCATCGATCGCGACCGGGCTCGTCACATCTGGGAACGTTCTTCACAGCAGCGAAGTGCGCGGTTGCGGGGGCCGGCGCGTTGGACACCCATGAGGGCTTATTTTTTCCGCCCTCCAGGAGTCCCCAATGACTTTTCGCAGAACTGTTCTCAAGCTCGCCGCTGTCGGCGTCGTCGCCGCAGGCACCTTGGGCATGGCCGCATCGGCCAATGCAGAAACGAGCTGGTCCATCGGCATCGGCGTGCCGGGCGTGGTCGTCAGCGAGCCGCCGCCGGTCTACTACGAGCCGGCGCCCGTCTATACGCCGCCGCCCACCTACTACCAGCCCCCTCCGCCGGTGCGCTACCAGCAGCCCGCGTACTCGGTTCCGCCTCCGGCCTACTACGAGCCCGACTCGCGCTGGGAAGAACGCCGCGCCGAGCGCCGTGAATGGCGTCGCCGGCAATGGGAGCGCGAACAGCACCGCCGCTATTACGAGGAACGCTACTGATCCGACCGGGTTGCTCCTCGTGTAGGCACCCGCCCACGCGCATGGTTTGCTTTCTCCCGCACCGGTGAGGCTGCGCCGCGGCCAATCTGCAGGCCTGCCTGTTTCAAGGAGATCGTGAAAAGCATCATCCTCTGGCTGTGCGGCGTACCCCTGATCGTGATCATCGGCCTGAAGATCTTCGGGATTCTTTGACGAAACAAGAAGAAAAGCGAAGTCGAAGAAGAAACGGATCGATTCCTCCTCACGGCGCATCCGTGCGCCGTTAAGCGCCTCCCTTGCGGGGCGCTTTTTTTGTCTCTCTCGTCAGTGCGTCTCGCGGCGCAGCTGCTGCACGTCTTCATGCAGCGACTGGGCCCAGGCACGGCGCTCGCGGCCGTGCGGATGCTGCGGTTCGCCGAAGCGCACGATGGCCAGCAGCGGCGGCGCACGCAGCGTGTTCCACAGCGACGCGGCGAGGCTGTCGTCGTCGATGTAGCGCGGGGCCTGGCTGGTTTCGCCGGTGGCGGCATCGGCAAAACGCAGCGCGGCGGGCAGCACGGGTGCGCCCGAGGAAATGGCCGCCTGCAGCAGGTTGGCATGGAACGGCAGCAGGCCGCGGCCGTCGCTGGTCGTGCCTTCGGGGAACACGCCGATCAGGTCGCCGTTGCACAGCGCCTCGGTCATGTGGTGCACCACGCGCAGCGCGTCGCGGCGGCGTTCGCGCTCGATGTAGAGCGTGCCGGAGCCATTCGACAGCGTGCCGATCAGCGGCCAGTTCTTGACGTCCGACTTCGACACGAAGCGCACATGGCGTGCCGCGTGGATGCAGGTGATGTCGAGCCAGGAGAGGTGGTTGCAGATCAGCAGGACCGGACCTTCGGGCGGCGGCGTGCCCTGCACCTTGAGCGTGATGCCCATGATCTCGAGCATGCGCTTCGACCATGCCTGCACGCGTGCATTGCGCTCGGGCTGCGAGAGGCCGGGGAAGGTGAAACGGATCGTCCACCAGCCGGCCAGCGCATGCGCAATCGCATGCAGGAGGCGCCAGCAGGCTTTCAGCGAATGAAACATCAGACGTGCGCCCTCTCAGCTACTTGCTTCAATGCCAATGCATGGTCGCGGAACACCGCGGAACCGGCTCTGCCGGGCCGCTGGTGTTGCCCCCTGCAAGGGGGTTGGCGTAGCGACACGAAGTGCGCGAAGACTGGGGGCGAGCTTCATTTCTAGCCGTGGACGACGCGGCCTGCCACCAGTGTGTGGCGCACGCGGCCCTGCATGGGGTAGCTGGCGAACGGCGTGTGCTTGCCCTGGCTCTTGAGCGCATCGGGCTGCACCTGCCATTCGAGCGCCGGGTCGAACACGCACAGGTCGGCCACGCCGCCTTCGACGAGGCGGCCGATGCCGGTGCCCGCGTCGGCGGACGCCAGCAGGTGCGCCGGCGCCGAGGTGATGACCTCGATGGCGCGCGCCATGCCTGCGCCGCTGCGCTCGCCCCACTGCAGCGCGAGCGGCAGCAGCAGTTCGAGGCCCGTCGCGCCCGGTTCGCTCTCGGCGAAGGGCAGCGTCTTGGCGTCGGCCTCGACTGGCGTGTGGTCGGACACCAGCGCGTCGATGGTGCCGTCGGCCAGCGCGGCCGAGAGCGCGTCGCGGTCGCCCTGCTGGCGCAGCGGCGGGTTCAGGCGGGCGCGGCTGTCGAAGTAGCCGATGTCGGTGTCGGCCAGGTGCAGCGAGTTGATGCTGACGTCGCAGGTCAGCGGCAGGCCCTGCGCCTTGGCCTCGCGCACCAGTGCCACGCCGCGCGCGCTGGAGATGCGGCACAGGTGCACGCGCGCGCCGGTGGCCTTCATGAGCTCGACGATGGTGAAGATGGCGATCGTCTCGGCCGACACGGGCACGCCCGCGAGGCCGAGCCGCGTGGCGAGCGGGCCGCTGGCCGCGACGCCCTTGCCGAGATCGCGGTCCTGCGGACGCAGCCACACGGTGTAGCCGAAGGTGCTGGCGTAAGACAGCGCGCGCTGCAGCACCTGCGTGTCGGCCAGCGGCACGTCGGCCTGGCTGAAGCCGATGCAGCCGGCTTCGGTGAGTTCGGCCATCTCGGTCAGCACGCCGCCGGCCAGGCCGCGCGTGAGCGCACCGAGCGGGAACAGGCGTGCGCGCTGCAGCTTCTCGGCGCGGAACTTGAGCATCTCGACAAGGCCGGGCTCGTCGAGCACCGGGTCGGTGTCGGGCGGACACACGAGGCTGGTGACGCCGCCGGCGATGGCCGCGGCCATTTCGCTTTCGAGCATGCCTTCGTGTTCGTAGCCGGGCTCGCGCAGGCGCGCGGCGAGATCGACGAGGCCGGGGGCGACGATGCAGCCCGTGGCATCGAGGGTGCGCGCGGCCTTGAAGCCCGCGGGGATGTTGCCGATGCCGGCAATGCGGCCATCACTGATGACGACGTCGGCCTTCTTGTCGACGCCGGAGGCGGGATCGATCACGCGCCCGTTGGAAATAAGAATGTTCATGCGTCTGTTCTTCCGGTGGCAGTCGGGGCCTTTTCGGGAAACACCGTGGAACCGGCTCCGCCGGGCCACCGGTGTTGCCCCCGGCAGGGGGTTGGCGAAGCGACACGAAGTGCGCGAAGACGGGGGGCGAGCAACATCTTTATGCTTCGTTGCCTGCGACGATGCTCATGACGGCCATCCGGACGGCAATGCCGAAGGTGACCTGCGGCAGGATCACGCTTTGCTTGCCGTCGACCACGGCGGAGTCGATTTCCACGCCGCGGTTGATGGGGCCGGGGTGCATCACGATGGCGTCGGGCTTGGCCAGCTGCAGCTTCTCGGGCGTGAGGCCGAAGGTCTTGAAGAACTCCTGCGACGACGGCAGCAGCGCGCCGCTCATGCGCTCGTTCTGCAGGCGCAGCATGATGACGACGTCGCAGTCCTTGATGCCCTCCTCGAGCGTGTGGCACACGCGCACGCCCATGCCGGCCATGTCGCCGGGCACCAATGTCTTGGGACCGACCACGCGCACTTCGGCGCAGCCGAGCGTGGTGAGCGCGTGGATGTCGGAGCGCGCCACGCGCGAGTGCAGCACGTCGCCGACGATCGCGACCGTGAGGTTCGCAAAGTCCTTCTTGTAGTGGCGGATCGTGTACATGTCGAGCAGCCCCTGCGTCGGGTGCGCATGGCGGCCGTCGCCGGCATTCACCACGTGTACGTGCGGCGCGACGTGCTGAGCGATCAGGTACGGCGCACCCGACTCGCTGTGGCGCACCACGAACAGGTCGGCGGCCATGGCGCTGAGGTTGGCGATCGTGTCGAGCAGCGACTCGCCCTTGGTGGCCGAAGAGCGCGCGATGTCGAGGTTGATGACGTCCGCGGAGAGGCGCTTGGCCGCGATCTCGAAGGTGGTGCGGGTGCGGGTGCTGTTCTCGAAGAAGAGGTTGAACACGCTCTTGCCGCGCAGCAGCGGCACCTTCTTCACCTCGCGGTCGCTCACGCTGGTGAAGTTGGCGGCCGTGTCGAGGATGTGCGTGACGATGTCCTTGGGCAGGCCCTCGATCGACAGCAGGTGGATCAGCTCGCCGTTCTTGTTGAGCTGGGGGTTTCGCTTGTAGAGCATCAGCGGTTTTCCTCCACCTTGAGGCTGAAGGCGCCATCTTCGGCGCGGGCGAGGGCAAGCAGTTGCGTGTTCGGCAAGGCGAGCGTGGTGGCGGCGAAGTCGGCAGCCACCGGCAGCTCGCGCCCGCCGCGGTCGACCAGTACGGCGAGCCGCACGCTGGCTGGACGGCCGAAGTCGAACAGCTCGTTGAGCACGGCGCGGATGGTGCGGCCGGTGTAGAGCACGTCGTCGAGCAGCAGCACGTCGGCGCCATTCGCGTCGAAGGGCAGCGAGGTCTGCGCGCTGGCCGAGAGCCCGCGGCGCGCGAAGTCGTCGCGGTGCATGGCCGACGAGATGATGCCGGGCGCGCCGCTCAGGCCCAGGTCCTTCTGCAGCCGCTCGACCAGCCAGGCGCCGCCGGAAGTGACGCCCACCAGCTTCGTTTCGGGGCGCATCAGCGGCTTCACGCCGGCGAGCAGCTTCGTGTAGAGCGCTTCGGCGTCGGGGATTGAACTCACGGGAGACTCCTCAAGAATTGCTCCAGGATGATGCAGGCGGAAGCCGCATCGGCATCGCGTGCGCCCGAGGCCAGCGCCTCGGTGGTGCTGTAACGCTCGTCGACCTCGAACACCTGCAGATTGAAACGCCCGCGCAGCTGGCGCGCGAACTTCTGCGCGCGGCGGGTGTTCTCGTGCGGGGCGCCATCGGGGTGGTAGGGCACGCCGACCACCAGCGCGTCGGGCTGCCATTCCTTGATGCGCGCCTCGACCTGCGCGAAGCGGGCATCGGCACCCTCGGCCTTGATGGTGGCCTGCGGGCTGGCGGTGCGCAGCAGCCGGTTGCCGCTGGCCACGCCGGTGCGCTTGGCGCCGAAGTCGAACCCCAGGAAGCTCTGGAAATTGGCGGGGACAACGGCAGGTGCTGGGGGCCGAGCGCTGTCAGACATCGCCGGTCCGCTCACAGGGGGCCGCCGCGCACGGCCGCCCGAAGCGGCCGGCCCGCCCCCGGTAGGGGGTTGGCGAAGCGACACGAAGTGCGCGCAGCCTGGGGGCGAGCCAGGTTCATCATGCGTGACCCGCGTCCGGGGAAAGCTTCCAGGCCTCCAGACCGAGCAGCAGCAAGGCCTTGTCGTAGCGCTGCTCCACGGGCGTGTCGAAGATCACGGCCGGGTCGGCGCCCACGGTGAGCCAGCTGTTTTCGGCCAGTTCCGACTCCAGCTGGCCCTCGCCCCAGGCCGAATAGCCCAGCGAGACCAGCACCTTGCGCGGGCCGGCGCCGGTGGCCAGGGCCTCCAGCACATCCTTGGAGGTGGTCATCTCGAGCCCGCCGGGAATGGTCATGGTCGAGGCGTAGACCGATTCCTCGGGCTTCTCGGCCTGCGTGAAGACCGGCTCGTGCAGCACGAAGCCGCGCTCGGTCTGCACCGGGCCGCCCTGGAAGACGGGGGCCTCGCCCAGTTCGGGGCGGGCCAGGTGGAGCTCGATTTTCTCGAACAGCACCTTGAGGTTGATGTCGCTGGGTTTGTTGATCACGAGGCCGAGCGCTCCGCGCTCGCTGTGTTCGCAGAGGTACACGACGCTGCGGTTGAAAGTTTTGTCTTCCATCCCGGGCATCGCTATCAGAAAGTGATGCGTGAGGTTCATCGGGGCAGAATCGGCGGCCATATGCCCCCGATTTTACTGGCCGTCGACAAGACCTATCCCAAAGGGCTCATGTGGTTCCGCCGGGACCTCCGGGTGGACGACAACGCGGCCCTGTATCGCGCGCTGCGGGCCTGCCGCCAGGTGGTCTGCGCCTTCGTGTTCGACAAGGCCATCCTCGACGCCCTGCCCTCGGTCGACCGCCGGGTGGAATTCATCCGCGAATCGCTGGTGGAGCTCGAAGCCGAGCTGCGCGCACTGGGCGGCGGGCTGGTCGTGCGGCATGCCGCGGCGGTGCAGGAGATTCCGGCGCTGGCGCGCGAGCTCGGCGTGCAGGCGGTGTTCGCCAACCGCGACGACGAGCCCGACGCGCTGGAGCGCGACGCCCGGGTGTTCGGGGCGCTGGCCAACGCGGGCGTGGCCTTCCACACCTACAAGGACTCGACCGTCTTCGACCGCGACGAGATCCTGACCCAGACCGGCCAGCCCTACACCGTGTTCACGCCCTACAAGCGGGCCTGGCTGGCGAAGGTCGATTCGTTCTTCCTGAAGCCGTACCCGGTGCGCAGCCACGCCGACGCGCTGGCGCCCTCGCCCCAGGCCTACGGAGAGCCGGTGCCCGCGCTGCGGGAGATCGGCTTCGAGAAAAGCAACCTCTCGGCGCTGGAGATTCCCACCGGCACGCGCGGCGCGGGCCTGCTGTTCGAGGACTTCTTCGAGCGCATCGACCGCTACGCCGAGGCGCGCGACTTCCCGGCGGTGCGCGGGCCCAGTTACATGGGCGTGCACCTGCGCTTCGGCACGGTGTCGATCCGGCAGCTTGCGAGCCTGGCGCACCAACTCTCGCTGCAGGGCAATGCCGGGGCGGCGGTCTGGCTGAGCGAGCTGATCTGGCGCGAGTTCTACTTCCAGATCCTGGCGCACTTTCCGCACGTGCACGCGGGCGGCGAGTCGAAGAGCTTCCGGCCCGAGTACGACCGGATCCAGTGGCACCACGGCAAGCACGCCGACCAGCTGTTCGACGCCTGGTGCGAAGGCCGCACCGGCTATCCGCTGGTGGACGCCGCCATGCTGCAGATCAACCAGAGCGGCTACATGCACAACCGCCTGCGCATGGTGGCGGCGAGCTTCCTGTGCAAGGACCTGGGGCTGGACTGGCGGCGCGGCGAGGCCTACTTCGCGCTGCACCTGAACGACTTCGAGCTGGCCTCGAACAACGGCGGCTGGCAGTGGGCCAGTTCGAGCGGCTGCGACGCGCAGCCCTACTTCCGCATCTTCAACCCGGTGACACAAAGCGAGCGCTTCGACCCCGAGGGCAAGTTCATCCGCCGCTACCTGCCGCAGCTCGCGGGGCTGTCGAACGCGGCGATCCATGCGCCTTGGCTGGCCTCGCCGGTGGAGCTGGAGGCGGCGGGCATTACGCTCGGCGAGACGTACCCGAAGCCGGTGGTGGACCACGCCGAGGCGCGCGAGAAGACGCTGCAGCGCTACGCGGCGGCGCGGGCCAAGGTGCTGCAGAAGCCATGAGAAAGGGGCCCGAAGGCCCCTGTTCTCTGGTCGCCGCCGGGAGCGCCCCGGCCAGCATCAAGCGGCAGCAGCCAGCGTCGATTCGCTCGTGTACGCACGCACCAGGCGCAGCAGTTCCTCTTCCGAGTACGGCTTGCCGAGGTAGTGGTTCACGCCCAGCGTGCGCGCGTATTCGCGGTGCTTCTCGGCGATGCGCGAAGTGATCATGATGATCGGCAGGCCGGCCATCGAATCGTCGGCGCGGATGTTGCGGGCCAGGTCGAAGCCGTCCATGCGCGGCATCTCGATGTCCGACAGCACCACCGCCGGGCGCTCCTGCTGCAGCCGTTCGAGCGCCTGCAGGCCATCGGCCGCGAGCGACACGCGATAGCCTTCGCGCTGCAGCAGGCGCTGCGTGACGCGGCGCACGGTGATGGAGTCGTCCACCACCAGCACCAGCGGGACCTGCGGTGCCACCGGAGCCAGCGTCGGCAGCGGCTGCTGCGGCGCGCCGTGTTCGGCCGCGGCGCCGTGCGCCGGCGCTGCCAGCGCGGCGGCCTGGCGCTCGCGCGCCTGTTCGCCATGCACCGAGGCCAGCGCCACCGGGTTGTAGATCAGCGCCACCGCCCCCGACGCCAGCACCGAGATGCCGGCCAAGCCGGGCAGCCGCGCGAGCTGCGGGCCGAGGTTCTTGACCACGACTTCCTGGTTGCCCAGCACTTCGTCCACGTGCAGGGCCACGCGCTGTGCCGCGCTTCGCACGACCACGATCGTGTTGTTCCTGGCCACCGCGTGTTCGCTGCGGGTCGAGGCCTGCAGCAGCGCACCGGCCCAGTAGAACGGCACCTGCTCGCTGCCGAACGGATGGCTGTTGTGCAGGTAGGCCGCCTCGAGGTCGGTGCCGCCCACGCGCTGCACCAGCTCCACCAGGTTCGACGGCACGCCGATCGACACTTCGCCTGCGCGCAGCATCACCACGTGCGTCACGGCGGTGGTCAGCGGCAGCACCAGCTTGAAGGTGGTGCCCTGGCCGGGGTTGCTGTGCGTTTCGATGCGGCCGCCGAGCGCCGCGATCTGCGCGCGCACCACGTCCATGCCGATGCCGCGGCCGGCCAGTTCGGAGACCTGCCCCGCCGTCGAGAAGCCAGGCTTGAAGATCAGCTCGGTGGCTTCCTCGGCCGACAGCTCCTTGTCGTGTTCGAGCAGGCCGAGGGCGCGGGCGCGCTCTGCGATGCGCTTGTTGTCGAGGCCGGCGCCGTCGTCGCGGAAGCTCACCGAGACGTCGTTGCCTTCGTGGTGCAGGTCGATGACGATCAGGCCGCTGGCGTCCTTGCCGGCCTTCTCGCGCACCGCCGCACTCTCGATGCCGTGCGCCACGCAGTTGCGCAGCAGGTGCTCGAAGGCGGGCGTCATGCGGTCAAGCACGCCGCGGTCCATTTCGATGGAGCCGCCGACGATGTCCAGGCGCACCTGCTTGCCGGTGTCCTTCGAGGCCTGGCGCACCACGCGGTAGAGGCGGTCGGAGATGCCCTCGAACTCCACCATTCGCGTGCGCAGCAGGCCGCGCTGCAGTTCGCGCGTCTGGCGCGCCTGCACGCTGAGATCGTCTTCCGTGGCCTGCACCGTCTTCTGCAGCGTGCGCTGCACGGTGGCCACGTCGTTCACCGACTCGGCCATCATGCGCGTGAGTTCCTGCACGCGGGTGAAGCGGTCGAACTCGAGCGGGTCGAAGCTCTGCTGCGAGTCCTTGGCCTGCGCCAGTCGGGACTGCATCTGGCTTTCGGCCTGCACCTCGATGTCGCGCAGTTGCTGGCGCAGGCGGTCCAGGTTGCCCGTCAGGTCGGACAGCGAGCCGCGCAGCTGGCCCAGCTCGGCCTCCAGGCGCGAACGCGTGATGATGACCTCGCCGGTCTGCGCGACCAGGCGGTCGAGCAGCTGGGTGCGGATGCGCACGGCCTGGCCCGTTGCGGCGCGCAGCGGCGTGAGCAGCGCGGGCGCGGGGCGCGGCTGCAGCGTCGCGGGGACGCCAGGCTGGTCTTCGAGGCTCGCCACGGGAGCGGCGATTTCGTCGTTCGCGGGCACGCCGGCTTCGGCCGCAACCTGCGGCGGCGGGGCGGCAGGCGCGGTCGCAGTGGCCGCGGCCACGATCTGGGCCAGCTCGACCTGCGTGGCGTCGTCGGCCGCGCGCAATGCGTCGAAGGTGGCCTGCAGGGTGTCGAGGCGCGCCAGCAGCTTTTCGATGTCGGCGCGTGCCGCTCCCTGGGAGCCCAGGATTTCGATCTCGGACTCCATGCGGTGCGCGCGCTCGCCCAGGCGCATGGCGCCGGCCAGCCGTGCGCTGCCCTTGAGCGTGTGCAGCGTGCGCAGCACCGAGGCGCGCGGGGCACCATCGTCTGGGTGATGCGCCCACTGGCGCAGCGCCTCGCCGAGCTGCGGCAGCAGTTCGGCCGCCTCTTCCTCGAAGATCGGGAACAGGTCGACGTCGACCGCGTCGGCCAGGTCGATGGCGTCTTCGGAATCGTCCAGCGCCACGTCGGCGACGGATTCGGCAACCACCACCTGATGCAGCGGCCGGGCCTCGGCACGCATGGCGAGTTCGGTCGGCATCGGCGAATTGGCGATGTCGCGCAGCGCCTGCAGCGTGCCTTCGGCCGGGTCGCGCAGGAAGCCGACGGCGAACTGGTGCAGCAGGCGGCGCAGTTCGTCGGCCGCGGCCACCAGCACCATGCCCTGCTCCCGCGTGCCGCTGCCCAGCATCTGCAGGTGCTGCAGCGCGGCTTCGAGCAGGCGGGCCATGCCCGACAGGCTGTGGAAGCCGACCGTGGCCGAGCTGCCGGCCAGCGAGTGGGCCAGCGCAACGGTCGAGTCGGGCAGGCGTTCGTGCGATTCGAGCGCCCATTCGCCGACGTCGGTGGCGAGCTGGCGCGACCATTCATCGGCCTCGTTGAGGTAGACGTTGTAGAGCTGGATGCCGATGCGCAGCGGGCCGATGACCTTGACCTGGTCTTCGGCGCTCGCAGCCGCGGCTGCGATGTCTTCCGCGGCTTCTTCCTGCGGTTCGGCAGACACGACAGGCGTGGCTGCCGCGGCAACGGGCTCGGGCGCTTCGTCGGCGACCAGGATCTGGGCTTCGGCAGGCGCCACCGGCGCCTCGAAAATGGGCGCGATCACCTCGGCAACCGCCGGGGCGGGCAGTTCGGGTTCGGGTTCCGGTTCCGGTTCGGCGACCGATTGCAGCTCGGGCTCGGCGACCGGTTCTTCCTCATGCGGCGGCAGCGCCGCGGCTTCGATGACTTCCGGCTCGGCGGCGGCCTGCAYGGGCAGCGGCGCGGGTTCCCAATCGAGATCGGGCAGGCCGGCGGTGGTCGGCACGGTGGCTTCGACCGCTTCGACGACTTCGATCACGGGCTCGGCTTCCGCCAGCTTCGGCTCGGTGGCCACGGGCGTCTTCGCGGGCAAGAGGAAATCGAACTCCTCGCCGCTCGGCAGGGCTGTCAGCGCCGCGGGCTCGGTGGTCTGCTTCGACTCGAAGTCGATGAAATCGGTCGACGCGAAATCGTCGTCGGTCTCGGGCGCGGCGGGCGCAGTGGGCTCCTGCCACGCCACGGTTTCGAGCGGCGCTTCGGGCGCCGCAGCGGGTGCGGGCGCAGGTACTTCCGGGGCCAGCGACAGATCGGGCAGATCCGGCAGCTGCAGCGGCGGCAGCTCCGCCGCCACCGGCGCCGGAACCTCGAGAAGGGGGGCGGGCGCGGTCACAGGCTCTTCGGCTGCGATGTGGCGCGCGGCGACCGCCAGGGCCTCGGCGTCGGCCATGCGCACCGGCGGGGGCACGGGCTCGCCAGCCAGCAGCGCGTTGGCCACGCGGCTGAACTGCGTGGACTGCCAGCCGTGCGCAGAACCCGAAGCGATGGCTTCGACCCATTGGCCGAATTCCTTCAGCGTGCGCTCGGTGCCCGACAGCAGTTCCGGCGTGGCGGGGCGCTGGTCGGCCAGCCAGGTGTTGAGCACCTGTTCGAGCGACCAGGCGGCATCGCCGAAGTCGGTGAGGCCGACCATGCGCGAGCTGCCCTTGAGCGTGTGGAAGGCGCGCCGCAGGATCGTGAGTTCTTCGGTGTCGTCCGGGTAGCCGGCGAGTTCTGCGATGGCGGCCAGGCCGTTCTCCACCACTTCGCGGGCTTCGTCGAGGAAGATGTTCTGCAGGTCGTCTTCTTCGAGCTCGGTGACTTCGGTGTCGGGCAGCGCGCTCGGGCCGGTGATCTTGTTCGTCCAGCTGTCGGCCTTGTTGCTGAATTCCTCGATCGGCGAGACCTTGGCCTTGCGGTTGGGCGTGGCCAGTGCGGCGAGCTTCGAGGCGATCTGGGCGTCGACTTCCTCGATGCTGAGCACGGCTACGGCGGCCGGAGCCTGGCTCGGGGCGGCAGCGTCGGCCGTGCTGTCGGTGGCCTGGCGGCCCATCAGCGGCTTGAGTTCGCCAGCATCGGCGTCGAACACGAACAGGCGCTTGGCCAGCGCGGGCTGGTAGCCCAGCATGTCGATCAGGAAGCCGAGCGCGCCGAGGTTGTTGCCCAGCGCGTCGAAGCCGGCCATTTCCTCGGCCGGCGAGGTGCTGACGAGCATCGCCTCGACGTCGTCGCGCATGCGCTGCACGGTGAGCGCGGCCTGGTCGAGGCCGAGCACGGAGAACACGCCGCGCATCTGCAGGAGCTGCGTCGGGACGGTGCGCAGCAGGCCTTTTTCGGCCGGGCGGCGGAAATACTGGTCGAGCGATTTCTCGAGCTCGCTCAGGTGGCTGCGCAGCTCGTCGACCACGGTGCCCATGGTCTGGCGGTCGCTCACGCGGCGGTAGAGGTCTTCCATCCACGGCTCGAGCGGCTCGGAATGGCCGCCCGCGCGCACGCGTTCGATGCGCCCCGCCAGCTGCAGCGTGCGGGCCGTGAGCTGCGGATCGCTCGGGTCGAGGTCTTCGAGCGCGGCTTCCAGGTACAGCACCGAGGTGGCGACTTCCATCGCGAGTTCGGTACCGGGCGCCTGGCCTGTGCGCACGGAGGCTTCGACCGCGTGGGTCAGGGCCAGCACCATCGGCAGGCTCGGCGGATGCAGCTTCTGCAGCGATTCGCCGAGCTGCGCGAAGGTGTCGGCCACCTGGCGCGTGCGGGTGATGTCGCCGCCCGAGAGCGCCGACCACATTTCCTTTGCGGTCTCGATGCGCTTGCGGGCTTGTTGCAGCACCAGCGGATCGAAGCGGCCGAACTGCTCGACGGTGTAGTCGACGCGCGGCTCGCTGGCGATGCCCCAGGCGTTGCGCACGGTGCGCAGCGTGGCGGCGTCGTCGCTGCCGGTGGGCACGGCCTGAGCGCAGAAGAACAGCAGGTCCTGGCCGAGGCGGTCGGACACCAGGCTGTCGCCGCGCGCGAGGGTGGCGTATTGCAGCAGCACGCGCGAGGCGGCGCGCTTGACGTAGGCGTCGGGCGCGATCAGGCCGGTGGCAAGGGCTTCGAAGAAGCCGGCGGCCAGGGTCCAGAAGCTGGCGACGCGGGGCAGCAGCGCGCCGCGTCCGAGCCCCAGGCACAGCGCATGCAGCCGGCGCGCGGCGTGCACGTCGCCGGTCTTGACCAGCTGCAGCACTTCGCGGTCGAGCCGCGAGCGCACGGCCGGGTCGTAGGCCACGGCGGCCTGCGTGAGGGCAGGCTTGATCTCGACCCAGCGCCACGCGGTGCTCCACAGGTCGGCGGGGTGCACGCGCTCGTTGCCGACCAGTTCCAGCACGTCGCGGTACTGGGGAAACAGCGCCACCGACGACACGGGCTTGCCAGCCAGCAAGGCGTTCAGGAAGTCGACGACGGCGAAGCCGGCACGCTCGATCTTGAGCACTGCGGCGTCGGTGCAGCGCTGCGGTTCGGCAATGAAGCCCTGTACCGCGAACTCGATGGCGCCAAGCACCAGAGCGGGCGAGGAATGCCCCACCATCTGAAGGGCGCCAACGGCCTGGTGCAGTTGCTGGCGGGCCATCTGCAGCGGGCCGCTCTCGGGCTCGGCCGCAGCAGCGTCCACGTCGCGCACGAAGCGCCGCAGCGACTTGCCTACACCGTCAAGGGATTTCTGGATTTCTCCCAGCACCCAGGCCAGCGGCCCGAGGTCTTCGGTGGCCGGCATGTTGCCGGCGGGGGGGGCCGTGGCAGGGGTTTGAATCGACACGTTGGGTGCTCGCCGTTCTTATCTATCGGGGTCAGGCAATCTTGAAACGGGCCACCGAACGGCGCAGTTCTTCGGCCATCTGCGACAGCTCGCGCACCTGCTGGGCGGTGGTGCGCGTGCCTTCGCCGGTCTGTTCCGTCACGGCAAAAATGTGCTGGATGTTCGCGGCCACCACGTTGGCCGAATCGGCTTCGCGGGAGGCGGATTGCGAAATCTGCTCAATGAGGTCGGCAAGACGGCGCGACACGCGGTCGATCTCGGACAGCGCGGTACCCGCGTTGTCGGACAGCTTGGCCCCTTCGACCACACCCTGCGTGGAACGCTCCATGGCGCCCACCGCATCCTGCGTGTCGGTCTGAATCGCCTTCACCAGCGCCGAGATCTGGCGCGTGGCGTCTGCGGAGCGTTCGGCCAGTCGCTGAACTTCTTCCGCCACCACCGAGAAGCCTCGGCCGGCTTCACCGGCGGATGCGGCCTGGATGGCAGCGTTCAGCGCCAGCACGTTCGTCTGTTCGGTAATGTCCGAGATCAGCTCGGTGATTTCGCCAATCTCCTGCGACGACTCGCCCAGGCGCTTGATCCGCTTGGAGGTTTCCTGGATCTGGTCGCGGATGGAATTCATACCGCCGATGGCATTCTGCACGGCCTGCAGGCCCGAGGATGCGGCTTGCAGCGACTGGCGCGCCACCGTGGCGGACTCTTGCGCCTGCGTGGACACGCCGTTGATTCGCTCGGCCATGGTCAGCACCGACTGGCCGGTTTCGCGAATTTCGCGCAGCTGTTCGGTCGAGGCGGCCAGCAGTTCGGTCGAGGTGCTTTCCACCTGCGACGTCGTCTGCGCCACGCGGGTCGCCGTGTTCTGCACGTTGCCCACCAGCAAGCGCAGTTCTTCCACCGTGTAGTTCACCGAGTCGGCGATGGCGCCGGTGATGTCCTCGGTCACGGTGGCTTCCTGCGTCAGGTCGCCTTCGGCCACTGTCTGCAGTTCGTTCATCAGGCGAAGAATGGCGGCCTGGTTGGCGTTGTTGATGCGGCCCACCTCTTCGGAGGACTGCTCGGCGGCCAGGCGTTCGCGCTCGGCGTTGGCGGCGCGTTCGCGGCCTTCGCGCACCTGCACGAAACCGATGGCACCGGCGAGGGCCAGGGCGGCCAGCGACAGCACGAACAGCAGCACGATCGTTCCGGCGCCGAGGCCGGTGCGTGCGGAGAGCTTGTCCTGCAGGTCGCCGAGCGATTTACGCAGCGGCTCGCTGTCGGTCAGGATCGAAGCCTGCGCTTCGCGTGCCGCCACCAGGCCCTGCAGGTTGCCCAGAATCGCGGAAGCCTGCGTGCGCATCTGCTCGTAGGTCTTCAGGATGGCTTCGAGCTGCTGGCGCGTCTGCGGGTCTTTCGAGCCGGGGAAGCGCTGCTGTGCATTGCCGTCGAGCAGGCCGCGGGTGGTTTCCTGGAAGGTGTTCAGGTCCTTGCCGAGCAGGAACACGGCGTCGGGGTTCACACCCTCGACCGTGAAGAACTCGTTGGTCGACTTGCCGATGCGCTGCGTCAGCATCACCAGCTGGCCGGCGGCCGAGATCTCGGGCAGCGTGGCGTTCTGCTGCATCTTCAGCGACGCGACGGTTTCCGTCATTTCGAGCAGCGTGGACGACTGCTGGTTGATGTCGCGCAAGGCGGCTCCCACCTGCGTCAGGATCTGGCGCTGGGCCAGCACGGCCTTGGCGCTGGCATCGGCACGGGTGACGAGGGGATTGATCTTGTTCATCTCCTCGTCGTACTGGTTGCCCACTCGCTCCAGGTGCAACGAGTCGTCGCCGTTGGTCAGACCCGCGACGCGGCGCGAGAGGTCGTCGGCGCTGTCCTTCACTTCGACGAACGCCGAGGCGCTGCCGACGAGGGCCTGCGAGATCGACTTGGCAAGGCGCTGCGACTGCATCAGCGACTGGCCGGTGGCAGCCACCTGCTGCGCCAGGCGGTCCGCGCGAAGAATGGCGGAACCGGCCACCAGCAACAGCAACAGCACCGCGACCGCCAGCATGATGGCCAGGATACGCTGCTGCCGCGCCGGATTGGAGCCCGCGCGGCCGTCGATGGTGTCGGGCACCGCTTCGGCAACCGCAGCGCCCGGCTCGTTGGCGGCGTCGCCGCCGCCGCCCGGCAGGTCGAGGTCGCTGAAGCCGGTGTCCGCGGGCGCGGCCCCCTTCTTGGCGATACGCACGGTTTTCTCGTCCGGGACCTGGACGGTGTCTACGTCGTCGATAGACAACGTGGAACCGGAGCCATCGACGCGGGCCTTGTCGTTCCCGTTGGTCACGGGCAGTAATTTCTTGAACTTGTCGGCGATCGAGCTCACGGTCGGTCCTTCAGATAGTTTCCGGTACGGCGTGCGGGGGCACTACGCACCAATGCTCAAAAACTGGGGTTGCTGGGAAAGCGCCTGCAGGTTGACTTCCTGCCAGCGCTCTCCCGCCGCGTCGGTAAACAGATGCCCATGCCAGGCAGGTGCTTCTGCGCCAGGAGGTTCGGAGGCCGTGAAGGCCTCCGCACCCCGCAACCCCGCCAGTCGATCGACCAGCAAAGCGCAGTTGACTTCGAGCAGCTCGTTGAAAGCAACGAGCCGCGACTGGATGCGGGCCGCCTCGGTGGCGGCCAGCGCGCCCGGAACGCCGGTGGCGAATGCCGACAGCTGCACGACGCCATAGAGGCCGCCGCGCAGGTTGGCAACGCCGAGGAACCACGCCTGCGTGTAGGGCACAGGCTGTGGCGGCGTCCAGGGAAAGATTTCGCCGGCGTGTCCCAGCGGGAAGAGGTATTTGCCCTCGCCCGCCTCGACCGCCAGCCACGTGGCGGCCACGCCCGTCGTGCGAGCCGCCTGCAGGCGGCTCGCCAGCCGGGACTGGAAGGCTCTCAGAGCGTCGCGATTCGCCATGGGCTCAGCAGACTTCCGCTCAGGCCAACGCGCTGATCTTGGACATCAGGTCGGTCGCGTTGACCGGCTTCACGATGTAGTCGCGTGCGCCCTGGCGCATGCCCCAGACGCGATCGGTTTCCTGGTTCTTGCTGGTGCACAGGATGATCGGGATGGCTGCGTACTTCGGGTCGCGGGCGATGGCGCGCGTGAGCTGGAAGCCGTTCTGGCCGGGCATCACGACGTCCATGAGGATCAGGTCGGGCTGCTCTTCCTCCAGGCGGCGCATGGCGTCGTCGGCGTTTTCGGCCGTCTTCACGGCAAAGCCGTTCTTCTGGAGGAGGTCGGTCAGGAACATCAGTTCCGTCTTGGAGTCGTCGACGACGAGGATTTTTCGAATGGGCATTACTGCGCTTCCTGTTGAACGATGCCAAACTGCTGCACGGCCTGCAGCAGCTGGTCTTTGGTGAAAGGCTTGGTCAGGTAGTCTTGCGAACCGACCATGCGGCCGCGGGCCTTGTCGAATACACCGTCTTTCGAGGACAGCATGACGACCGGAACGTTGGAGAAATTGGCGTTGCGCTTGATGATGGCGCAGGTCTGGTAGCCGTCGAGCCGCGGCATCAGGATGTCGCAGAAAATCAGATGCGGCTTGTGGTCATTGACCTTCGAGAGCGCGTCGAAGCCGTCCTCCGCGAGAAGAACCTCATGCCCACCCTGCTTCAAAAAAATCTCGGCACTGCGCCGGATGGTGTTGCTGTCGTCGATGACAAGCACCTTGTAACCTGATCCATTCGGGCCCATTGCAAATGCTCCTGCTCATGAGACTTGGAAGCCCGCCGCGCCGAACACCGACGCAGACCGCGTAGCTCTATCTATGCCATGCTTTCAGATTTCAACCATTTCGAAGTCTTCCTTGCGCGCACCGCACTCAGGACAGGTCCAGTTCATCGGCACATCGGCCCAGGCCGTGCCTGCCGCGATGCCGTCTTCCGGTACACCCACTGCTTCGTCATAGATCCACCCACAAATCAGGCACATCCAAGTTTTCGTATTCATCGGAGCTTAAAGTCCTTGTTCATTAAATGCAACGAGTGTATCTATGCGTATCTCACTGACGGACGGTAAACGTCGCGCCTATGCCACCATCCAGGGGATTCCGCCCGGCTTATGACCATCTACTTACATTCCGCAGACAACACCCGCAAACCGGGCGATCTTAACGACCCCTCGCAGGACGACGAATCGGTCGCCGAACACGACCTGAATCCCCCCTGCGTGCTGGTGTTCAATGCCAGCGATCCCAGCGGGGCGGGCGGACTGGGCGCCGACGCCCTCGCCATGGCGTCGGTGGGCGCACACATCCTGCCCGTTGTCACAGGGGCCTACGCCAGGGACACGGCCGAGATTTTCGACCACTTTCCCTTCGATGAAGAGGCCATCGCCGAGCAGGCGCGCGCCATCCTGGAGGACGTGGAAGTCCAGCTGATCAAGGTGGGCTTTGCCGGCACCACCGAGGCCCTGAGCACCATCGCCGAGACCGCCGCCGACTATCCCGAGGTGCCCGTGGTGGCCTACATGCCCAACCTTTCGTGGTGGGACGAGAACCTGATCGAGCCTTATCTGGACGCTTTTCGGGAACTTGTTTTGCCGCAAACCACAGTGTTGGTAGGAAACCACAGTACGCTGTGGCGCTGGCTGCTTCCGGACTGGAACGGGGAGCGTCCGCCCACTGCGCGCGACATTGCCAAGGCCGCCGGCGAGTTCGGCGTGCCCTATACGCTCGTGACCGGCCTGATGCTGCCCGAGCAGTTCATCGACAACGTGCTGGCCTCCCCGCAGTCGGTGCTCGCCAGCGAAAAATACGAGCGGCTCGAGGCCGTCTTCGCCGGCGCCGGCGACACCCTGTCGGCCGCGCTGGCCGCCCTGCTCGCCAGCGGCACCGACCTCGTGGCCGCAACCAGCGAAGCGCTGGCCTACATGGACCGATGCCTCGACGCGGGCTTCCGCCCCGGCATGGGCCATGTGCTGCCCGACCGCCTGTTCTGGGCCGAGCCCGAGGACGACGATGACGATGAAGACCCGGGCGCCGAACCGGACTTCGCCCTCCCACCCCACGACACCCGGCACTGACATGTTGCTCGCCCCCAGGCAGCCCGCACTTCGTGTCGGTTCGCCTACCCCCTACCGGGGGCGTGCCGGCCGCTTCGGGCGGCCGTGCGCGGCGGCCCTCCACTGAATAACCACCCACTTGCCTCCGATGCCCAACACTGACCGCAACAACACCCTCTTCGAGCGCGCCCGCGCCGTGATCCCCGGAGGCGTGAACTCGCCCGTGCGCGCCTTCAAGGCCGTGGGCGGCACGCCCCGCTTCATCCAGCGCGCGCATGGCGCCTATTTCTGGGACGCCAACGACAAGCGCTACATCGACTACATCGGCTCCTGGGGTCCGATGATCCTGGGCCACGGCCACCCCGCCGTGGTCGAGGCGGTGCAGAAGGCCGTGCTCGAAGGCTTCTCGTACGGCGCGCCGACCGAGCGCGAGATCGAGCTGGCCGAAGCCATCCTCGCGCTGGTGCCGTCGATGGAAATGGTGCGGCTCGTGAGCTCGGGCACCGAGGCCGCCATGAGCGCGCTGCGCCTCGCGCGCGGCGCCACCGGCCGCAAGAGCATCGTCAAGTTCGAAGGCTGCTACCACGGCCATGCCGATGCACTGCTGGTGAAGGCCGGCTCCGGCCTCGCCACCTTCGGCAACCCGACCTCCGCCGGCGTGCCGCCCGAGGTGGTGCAGCACACCATCGTGCTCGAGTACAACAACCTGCAGCAGCTGGAAGAAGCCTTCTCGCTGCACGGCAACGACATCGCCTGCCTGATGATCGAGGCCATCGCAGGCAACATGAACTTCGTGCGCGCGACACCCGAGTTCGCCCGGCGCTGCCGCGAGCTGTGCACCCAGCACGGCGCACTGCTGATATTCGATGAAGTGATGACCGGCTTCCGCGTGGGCCTGCACGGCGCACAGGGCGTGCTCGGCATCAAGCCCGACCTCACGGTGCTCGGCAAGGTCATCGGCGGCGGCATGCCGCTCGCGGCCTTCGGCGGTCCGCGCGCGATCATGGAGCAGCTCGCGCCGCTGGGCCCGGTCTACCAGGCAGGCACGCTGTCGGGCAATCCGGTGGCCACGGCCTGCGGCCTTGCAACGCTGAAGGAGATCGCCAGGCCCGGCTTCTATGAAGCGCTCGGCAAGAAGACACGCTCGCTGGTCGACGGCCTGAAGGCCGCAGCCGCGGCCGAAGGCCAGCCCTTCAATGCCGACAGCGAAGGCGGCATGTTCGGCTTCTTCCTCATGAAGGACCTGCCGCAAAACTATGCCACCGTGATGACCACCGACAACGCCAAATTCAATGCGCTGTTCCACGGCCTGCTCGACCGCGGCGTGTACATCGCGCCGGCACTCTACGAAGCGGGCTTCGTGAGCGCGGCCCACACCGACGACGACATCGCCGCCACCGTCGAGGCCGCGCAGGACATCTTCAGGAAGCGCTGAGGCCGCGCGAATCGCGGCGCGGTGTCACGAATTTCGTGATTGCGCCGGGTATATTGCGCCGGCACTTGGCGAAGGCGGCTTCACGGGTTGCGGCACCAGGGATCCCAAGAAAAGTGCGCCTGCCATCGAAGCGGCCCTGCACGTACAGACACCGAAGACGTTCCGGCCCATGATCCCCTTGCGCACGCTGCCGATGCTGGCGGCCCTTCTTCTTCCGGCACTCGCGTGCGCACAGGACGCCTTCGAGCCGAAGAACATCTGGGTCAACCCCGGCTTCTACTCGGCACACTTCGACCGCAGCAAGGGGCTGGAGAACGTCAACCAGGGCCTCGGCGTCGAGTACCCGCTGAACGACACGTACCGCATCACGGCGGGCACCTTCCACAACAGCGACCGCAGGCAATCGAACTACCTCGGACTGTACGTGCTGCCCTTCGAGTTCTACGGCGTGAAGTTCGGCGCCGTGGTCGGCGGCTTCGACGGCTACCCCAACTACCGCAACAGCAACTGGTTCCCGGCCATCCTTCCGGTGGCCGCCATCGAAGGCAGGCACTGGGGCTTGAACATCGCCTACGTGCCGACGATCAAGAACCGGCTGTACGGCGCGCTCACCTTGCAGCTGAAATACCGGTTCGGGGAATGAGCTCGCCCCCAGGCTGCGCGCACTTCGTGTCGCTTCGCCACCCCCCTACCGGGGGCAACACCAGCGGCCCGGCAAAGCCGGTTCCGCGGTAGCCCTTGGCTCGCCCCCAGGCCGCGCGCACTTCGTGTCGCTTCGCCAACCCCCTACCGGGGGCAACACCAGCGGCCCGGCAAAGCCGGTTCCGCGGTGTTCTGGAAGGGAGCGTCGTCAGTGGCGGAAATGCCGTACGCCCGACAGCACCATCACCACGCCGCGCTCGTCGGCAGCGTCGATCACTTCCTGGTCGCGCATCGAACCGCCCGGCTGGATGACGCAGCTCGCGCCCGCATCGACCACCACGTCGAGGCCGTCGCGGAACGGGAAGAAGGCGTCACTCGCCACGGCCGTGTCCTTCAGCGACAGGCCGGCGTGCTCGGCCTTGATGCTGGCGATGCGCGCCGAATCGAGGCGGCTCATCTGGCCCGCGCCCACGCCCATGGTCATGCCGTTGGCGCAGAACACGATCGCGTTGCTCTTGACGTACTTCGCGACCTTCCAGGCGAACAGCAGGTCCTGCAGCTGCTGCGGCGTGGGCTGCTTCTTGCTGACCACCTTGAGGTCGCTGACGGCCAGCTCGTGGTTGTCGGCGGTCTGGATCAGCAGGCCCGAGCCGACGCGCTTCACGTCCATGGCGTTGCGGCCGTTGTCCCAGTCGGTGGCGCCGCCACGGGAGCCAGGCGACCCTGCGGTCGCGGGCAGCGCGATCTCGAGCACGCGCACGTTGAGCTTGGCCTTGGTGGCCTGGAACACTTCGAGCGCCTCCGGCGTGTAGCCCGGCGCCATCAGCACTTCGACGAACTGCTTGGCGATTTCCTGTGCGGTCGCGCCGTCCACAGGGCGGTTGAAGGCGATGATGCCGCCGAAGGCCGAGGTCGGGTCGGTCTTGAAGGCCTTGCCGTAAGCCTCGGCAGCGTCCTTGCCGATGGCGACGCCGCACGGGTTGGCGTGCTTCACGATCACGCAGGCGGGCACGTCGAAGCTCTTCACGCATTCCCACGCCGCATCGGCGTCGGCGATGTTGTTGTAGCTGAGCTCCTTGCCCTGCAGCTGCTTGGCCGACACGAGCGAACCGGGCGCCGGGTACAGGTCGCGGTAGAACGCAGCCTGCTGGTGCGGGTTCTCGCCGTAGCGCAGGTCCTGCACCTTCACGAAGCGGCCGTTGCTTTGCGCGGGGAACAGCGAGCGCTTGGGCGCGGGCTGGCCGATGCTGGCGTCGAAGTCGATGGCCGAGAGGTAGTCGCTGATGGCGCCGTCGTAGTCGGCGATGCGGTTGAACGCGGCCACCGAAAACGCGAACTTGGTCTTGTCGCTGAGCTTGCCGTCGGCCTTCAACTCGGCGAGTGCCACGGCGTATTGCGATGCGTCGGTCAGCACGCCCACGTCCTTCCAGTTCTTTGCCGCGCTGCGCACCATGGCCGGGCCGCCGATGTCGATGTTCTCGATCGCGTCTTCGAGCGTGCAGCCGGGCTTGGCCACCGTGGCTTCGAACGGGTACAGGTTGACCACCAGCAGGTCGATGGTGTCGATGCCGTGTTCCTTGATGGCCGCCACGTGCGCGGGCAGGTCGCGGCGCGCGAGCAGGCCGCCGTGGATCTTCGGGTGCAGCGTCTTCACGCGGCCGTCGAGCATTTCGGGGAAGCCGGTGTGGTCGGCGACTTCGGTGACGGGCAGGCCGGCATCGGCCAGCAGCTTGGCGGTGCCGCCGGTGGACAGCAGCTTGATGCCCAGCGCATGCAGCGCCTGGGCGAATTCGAGGATGCCGGTTTTGTCGGAAACGGAGATGAGTGCGGTCTGGGCCATGGGATATGCCGTGGAGTTATTTCAAAAGTTTGTGTTCGACCAGCTTCTTGCGAAGCGTGTTGCGATTCAGGCCCAGCCATTGCGCGGCTTTGGATTGGTTGCCTTCCGCGCGCGTCATGACGACGTCGAGCAGGGGTTTCTCGACCACGCGCACGAGCATTTCGTACATGCCGTCGGGCTCGGTGCCGCGCAGGTCGCGAAAGTAGCTGTCCAGACTGGTGCGTACGCAGTCCTCGATATGTTTCTTGCTCATTGCTTCTTCTCTTTTTCTCAATCGACGGCGCAAGCCGCCTCCTCTTCACCCGACGACGCCTCTTCGTCCGCCAGGTGCTGCACGGGCATGCGGTCCATGCGGTCCGCCAGCCCGTCGAAATAGCCGCCGACCGCGCGCAGCTGCTCGGCACAGTCCTCGATGGTGTTCATGCGTGCGCGGAACGCTTCGCCGTCGGGCAGCGTGCGCACATACCAGCCGATGTGCTTTCGCGCCGTGCGCACACCGCTGTAGTCGCCGTACAGCGCATAGTGCTCCACCAGGTGGTCGAGCAGCAAGCGGCGCACTTCGGCCACCAGCGGCGGCGCGCGGTGCGTACCGGTCTCCAGGAAATGCGCGATCTCGCGGAAGATCCACGGCCGGCCCTGCGCGGCGCGGCCGATCATCACCGCGTCGGCGCCGGTGGCCGCAAGCACGTCGCGCGCCTTCTCCGGCGAACGAATGTCGCCGTTGGCCACCACCGGCACGCGCACCGCGGCCTTTACCGCCGCGATGGTGTCGTACTCGGCAAAGCCCTTGTAGCCCTGCTCGCGCGTGCGGCCGTGCACCGTGAGCATCTGCACGCCGGCCGATTCGAAATCGCGCGCGAGCTTCACCGCGTTGCGGTGCTCTTCGCTCCAACCGGTGCGCATCTTGAGCGTGACCGGCACGTTGAAAGGCTGCGCGGCATCGACCACGGCCTGCACGATTTCAAGCGCCAGCGGTTCGTCGCGCATCAGCGCCGACCCGGCCCACTTGTTGCAGACCTTCTTGGCCGGGCAGCCCATGTTGATGTCGATGATCTGCGCGCCGCGCTCGATGTTGTAGACCGTGGCCTCGGCCATCATGGCCGCGTCGGTGCCGGCGATCTGCACCGCGATGGGGCCCGGTTCGCCGTCGTGGTTCGCACGGCGCGATGTCTTGAGCGTGCCCCAGAGTTCCTTGCGCGACGTGACCATCTCGCTGACCGCGTAGCCAGCGCCGAGTTGGCGGCACAGCATGCGGAAGGGCCGGTCCGTCACGCCGGCCATGGGCGCGACGAACAGGCGGTTTTCCAGCGTGTGGGTGCCGATCTGCAAGGTCATTTGGAAGGGGAGCGGTGCGCGTTCGGCTGCTGAAAAATGAGGCACGATTGTAGCCACGCCGCATTTCAGCGACTGAAACGATTTGCGGTCCGGGTACCCGTGTAAACACCGGTGCGATCCGGGGCTTTCTCCCACGGAATTGCGAGGTGAGCACTGCCTATACTTCGCCCACCTTATGCAAGCGTGGCTCGACTCCCTCATGGCGCTGCTGGCGCTGCCGCAATACGGCCTGTCGACCCTGTTCGTCGCGGCCTTCGTCTCGGCCACGCTGCTGCCGGTGGGCTCCGAGCCCTTTCTCTTCGGGCTGCTCAAGCTCAACCCCGACATGTTCTGGCCGGCCATCGCGGTGGCCACCATCGGCAACACGCTGGGGGGCGCGGTCGACTGGTGGATGGGCTACGGCGCGCACAAGGTGGCCGACAAATACTCGCACTCGAAACACCATGTGCGGGTTCTGGGCTGGCTGGAGCGGCTCGGCCCGAAGGCCTGCCTGCTCAGCTGGCTGCCGCTGGTGGGAGATCCGCTGTGCGCGGTGGCGGGCTGGCTCAAGCTGCCGTTCTGGCCTTGCGTGGCCTACATGGCGATCGGGAAATTCCTGCGCTACATCACCATGACGGTGGCGCTGCTGCAGGTCTTCTGATCAGTTCAACAAAGCGTAGGGGCCGCCGCGCTCGAGTGCGCGCTTGTACGCGGGACGCGCGTGGATGCGCTCCAGGTACGACATCAGCTTCGGCCGCTTCGCATCGAGCCCGCCGCGCGCCTGCGAAGCTTCGACCACGAAGCTCATCTGGATGTCGGCGCCTGTGAAGGCATCGCCCGCGAACCACTCGCTCTTGCCGAGTTCGGCCTCCATGTAGTTCAGGTGATTCGCGATGTTCGGGTTGATGAACGCCGACTTCGCCTTTGCCGCGATGGCCTTGGCGATGGGCTTCGCGAAGAAGGGCATCTTGCTCGTCTCGATGCGGTCGAACACCAGCTTCAGCAGCAGCGGCGACATCGCCGTGCCTTCGGCGAAATGCAGCCAGTAGCGATAGCGCAGCGCCTCGGGCGAACCCACCGCGGGCGCGAGGCGGCCGTTGCCATGGCGCTCGATGAGCGTCTCGATGATCGCGCCCGACTCCGCAAGCGTGAGCCCGTCCTGCGTCGTGACGACCGGGGACTTGCCCAGCGGATGGACAGCCCGCAGCGAAGCAGGCGCCAGACTGGTTTGCGGATCGCGCTGGTAGTGGACGATCTCGTAGGGCAGCTCGAGTTCTTCGAGCAGCCAGAGCACGCGCTGCGAGCGAGAGTTGTTGAGGTGGTGGACGGTGAGCATGGAGGCGGGCCTTGTCAGGAGGAATCGAGCGATTCGGGCGCGCGGAGTCTACCCAACAACATGCAAAACCCGCGAACCGCGTTTTCGCGAGACACCGAGGAACCGGCTCGGCCGGGCCTCAGGTGTCGCCCCCGGTAGGGGGAAGGCGAAGCGACACGAAGTGCGCGCAGCCTGGGGGCGAGCCCTATTACGAACTGAACAGGAAGTTCATCACGTCGCCATCCTTCACGACGTATTCCTTGCCTTCCGACCGCATCTTCCCCGCGTCCTTCGCGCCCTGCTCGCCCTTGAAGGCGATGTAGTCCTCGAACGCGATGGTCTGGGCGCGGATGTAGCCCTTCTCGAAGTCGCCGTGGATCACGCCTGCGGCCTGCGGGCCGGTGTCGCCGATGTGGATGGTCCAGGCGCGCACTTCCTTCACGCCGGCGGTGAAGTAGGTCTGCAGGCCCAGCAGCTTGAAGGCGGCGCGAATCAGGCGGTTCAGGCCGGGCTCTTCCTGGCCGATCTCGGCGAGGAACATCTTCTTGTCTTCGTCATCCATCTCGGCCAGGTCGGCTTCGATCTTGGCGCAGATGGCGACCACGGGCGCGCCCTGCTTGGCGGCGTATTCGCGCAGGCGATCGAGGTAGGGGTTGTTCTCGAAGCCGTCTTCCGCCACGTTGCCGACGAACATCGCGGGCTTGGCGGTGATCAGCGTGAAGCTCTTCACCAGCGGCTGCTCTTCCTTCGTGAACTCGAGCGCGCGCACCGGCGTGTTCTCGTTCAGCGCGGCCTGGCAGCGCTCGAGCAGGCCGACGAGCTTCTGCGCGTCCTTGTCGCCCGAACGGGCCACCTTGGTGTGGCGGTGCAGCGCCTTCTCGACCGTGGCGAGGTCGGCCAGGCAGAGTTCGGTCTGGATCACTTCGATGTCGGAGATCGGGTCGACCTTGCCGGCCACGTGGATCACGTTCTCGTCGTCGAAGCAGCGCACCACGTTGACGGTGGCGTCGGTCTCGCGGATGTGCGCCAGGAACTTGTTGCCCAGGCCTTCGCCCGTGCTGGCACCGGCCACCAGGCCAGCGATGTCGACGAACTCGACGATGGCGGGCACGATGCGCTCGGGCTTGACGATCTCGCTCAGTTGCGCAAGCCGCGGATCGGGCACTTCCACCACGCCCACGTTGGGCTCGATGGTGCAGAACGGATAGTTCTCGGCCGCGATGCCGGCCTTGGTCAGCGCATTGAAAAGGGTGGATTTACCGACGTTGGGCAGGCCGACGATGCCGCATTGCAAACTCATGGGGGGTCCTCTTGGGTAACCGCCAATTTTAGGCGAGCGGGATTGCAGGCCGGTCCGGGCAGGGCTTCACCCCCTCCTTCCCTACCCAAAAACATCAGGGTTAGCCCCGATTAGCAAACGTTTGCGCAAACGTTTCCCTCGGCTAACATCGGAGCCCCCGGCAAAGACCGGCGTACCGCTCTGATCAACCATCCCAGGAGACATTCCCATGAAGTTCACCCGCCGTACCCTGCAAAGCGCTGCCGCCCTCATGCTGCTGGGCGCCATTGCCGGAACCCCCGCCTTCGCACAGGACAAGCCCAAGGTCGCGTTGGTCATGAAGTCGCTGGCCAACGAGTTCTTCCGCACCATGGAAGACGGCGCCAAGGCGCACCAGAAGGCCCATGCCTCCGAATACACGCTGGTGGCCAACGGCATCAAGGACGAGACCGACACCGCCGCCCAGATCAAGATGGTCGAGCAGATGGTGGCGCAGAAGATCAACGCGCTGGTGATCGCCCCGGCCGATTCGAAGGCGCTGGTACCGGTGATCAAGGCCGCCATCGACAAGGGCATCCTGGTGGTCAACATCGATAACCAGCTCGACGCGGCCGCGCTCAAGGAAAAGGGCATCCAGGTGCCGTTCGTCGGCCCCGACAACCGCGCCGGCGCCAAGCTGGTGGGCGATGCGCTCGCCAAGGAGCTGAAGGCCGGCGACAAGGTCGGCATCATCGAAGGCGTGTCGACCACCTTCAATGCACAGCAGCGCACGCTGGGCTATCAAGATGCCATGAAGGCTGCCGGCGCAACGGTGGTGGGCGTGCAGTCGGGCCAGTGGGAAATCGACAAGGGCAACACGGTGGCCGCCGGCATGATGCGCGAGCACCCCGACCTGAAGGCCCTGCTCGCCGGCAACGACAGCATGGCGCTGGGTGCCGTGGCTGCGGTCAAGGCCGCGGGCAAGACCGGCAAGGTGCTGGTGGTGGGCTACGACAACATCGGCGCCATCAAGCCGATGCTCAAGGACGGCCGCGTGCTCGCCACCGCCGACCAGTTCGCCGCCAAGCAGGCCGTGTTCGGCATCGAGACCGCGCTGAAGGCCATCGCCGACAAGAAGAAGCAGTCGGAGATGCCCGCCGAAGTGAAGACCGACGTGGTGCTGGTCACGAAATAATGCTCGCCCCCAGGCTTCGCGCACTTCGTGTCGCGCGCGCCTTCCCCCTACCGGGGGCAACACCAACGGCCCGGCGAAGCCGGTTCCGTGGTGTTTCTGGAATGAATGAATGAGGTTGCCCATCGATGGCTGACAACGATCGAAGTACGCCAGTGCTCTCGCTGAGCGCCATGGGCAAGGACTATGCGGCGCCGGTGCTGGACGACGTCTCGCTCGTGCTCAACCCCGGCGAAGTGCTGGCCCTCACGGGCGAGAACGGTGCCGGCAAGAGCACGCTGTCGAAGATCGTCTGCGGCCTGGTGCAGCCCACGCGCGGCCAGATGCTGCTCGACGGCAAGCCCTTTGCGCCCACCTCGCGCCGCGACGCCGAGCGGCTGGGCGTGCGCATGGTCATGCAGGAGCTCGGGCTCGTCACCACGCTGTCGGTGGCCGAGAACCTGCTGCTCGACCGGCTGCCCAACAAGACCGGCTGGATCCGCCGCGGCAAGCTGCACGAGCTGGCCGCGCAGCAGCTGGCCAAGATCGGCATGCAGAACATCGACCCGGCCACGCCCGTGGCGCGGCTGGGCATCGGCCAGCAGCAGATGGTCGAGATCGCGCGCAACCTGCAGGACGACACGCGCGTGCTGGTGCTCGACGAGCCCACCGCCATGCTCACGCCGCGCGAAACCGCGCACCTGTTCGAGCAGATCGACCTGCTGAAGGCGCGCGGCGTGGCCATCGTCTACGTGTCGCACCGCCTCGAAGAGCTGCAGCGCATCGCCGACCGCGTGGCGGTGCTGCGCGACGGCCGGCTGGTCGACGTGCGCGCCATGGCCGGCGTGCGCGAATCCGAACTGGTGCAGCGCATGGTGGGCCGCGCGGTGCACGAACATGAAGGCCGCGACCGCCGCGTGGCGGGCCCGGTGCTGCTGAGCGCGCGCGGCATCGGCCGGGCGCAGGTCGTGCGCGACGTCGACATCGACCTGCGCGCGGGCGAAGTCATGGGCCTGGCCGGCCTCGTCGGCTCGGGCCGGACCGAACTGGTGCGCCTGCTGTTCGGCGCCGACCGCGCGGACCGCGGCGAGATCTCCCTTTATGAAAACGGCCAGCCCACGCAGCACGCGCACAAGGGCTGGCGCTCGCCGATGCAGGCCATCCGCGCCGGCATCGGGCTGGTCACCGAAGACCGCAAGTCGCAAGGATTGCTGCTGCCGCAGTCGATCCGCGTCAATGCCACGCTGAGCGATCTCGGCGCCATCTCCCATGCCGGCTGGCTGCAGCGCGCCAAGGAGCGCGGCATTGCGCAGCGGCTGGTGGAGCTGCTGCGTGTCCGCTCGCGCAGCATCGAACAACCGGTCGCCACGCTCAGCGGCGGTAACCAGCAGAAGGTGGTGTTCGCGCGCTGGCTGCACCGCGAATGCAAGGTGCTGCTGCTCGACGAACCCACGCGCGGCGTGGACGTGGGCGCGCGCGCCGACCTGTACGCCGAACTCGACCGCATGACCGACGCCGGCAAGGCGCTGCTGATGGTGTCGAGCGACCTGCGCGAACTGATGGCCATGTGCGACCGCATCGGCGTGATGAGCGCCGGCCGGCTGGTCGCGGTGTTCGAGCGCGGCGCGTGGACCGAACAATCGCTGCTGGCCGCCGCATTCAGCGACGCGACAGGACGCGCCGCCAGCCCGCCGACGGTATCTCCCGTTTCCGATTCGACCCCGGTCACCGCCGACACACCATGAACGCCGAAGCCTCCACCAAACAAAACCCGCCGGCCTCGCCCTCCGCACTCAAAGGCCAGCTCGGCACCTACCTCGGCCTGACGGTCGTGCTCGTGGGCATGATCGCGCTGTTCGGAACGCTCAGCGAATACTTCCTGACGCGCGAGACCTTCGTCTCCATCGCGAATGAAATCCCCGCCCTGGCCGTGATGGCCGTCGGCATGACCTTCGTGCTGATCATCGCGGGCATCGACCTGTCCGTCGGCTCCGTGCTGGCGCTGAGCGCCGCGGTCACGGCGGCCGCCATCCTCGAATGGAAGCTCTCGGTGCCGCTGGCCGCCGTGCTCGGCCTCGCGACAGGGCTCGTCTGCGGCACGGTCACCGGCGCGGTGTCGGTCGCCTGGCGGCTGCCGAGCTTCATCGTCTCGCTGGGCATGCTCGAAGCGGTGCGCGGCGGCGCCTACCTCGTGACCGATTCGCGCACGCAGTACGTGGGCGACGCCATCTCGGGCCTGGCCGCGCCGTGGATCGGCGGCATCTCGGCCGCCTTCGTGCTCGCGGTGGTGCTGGTGGTCATCGCGCAGATGGTGCTCACGCGCACGGTGTTCGGACGCCACGTGGTGGGCATCGGCACCAACGAAGAAGCAATGCGCCTGGCAGGCGTGGACCCACGCCCCATCCGCATCATCGTGTTCGCCGCCACCGGCCTGCTGGCCGGGCTCGCGGGCCTGATGCAGTCGGCCCGGCTCGAAGCGGCCGACCCCAACGCCGGCGTCGGCATCGAGCTGCAGGTGATTGCGGCCGTGGTCATCGGCGGCACCAGCCTCATGGGCGGGCGCGGCTCGGTGATCAACACCTTCTTCGGCGTGCTGATCATCGCGGTGCTCGAAGCCGGCTTGGCGCAGGTGGGCGCCAGCGAGCCGAGCAAACGCATCATCACCGGCGCGGTGATCGTGGTGGCCGTCATCATCGACACGCTGCGCCAGCGCCGTGCCGACCGCCGCCTGGCCTGACGACAGCATCCCGCCCCACCAGGAACAGGAAAAGCCATGGCCACCATCAAGGACGTCGCACTCAAGGCGGATGTGTCCGTCACCACCGTGTCGCACGTGGTCAACGACACGCGCCACGTGAGCGCCAAGGTGCGCGAGCGCGTGGAGCTCGCCATCCGCGAACTGGGCTACGTGCCCAACGCGATGGCGCGAAGCCTGAAGAGCAACACCACCTCGACGCTGGGCATGCTGATTCCCAACAGCTCGAATCCCTACTTCGCCGAGATCGTGCGCATCGTGGAAGACCGCTGCTTCGGCGCCGGCTACACGCTGGTGCTGTGCAACACCGATGACGAACCGCACCGCCAGAGCGTCTACCTGAAGGTGCTGGCCGAGCGCCGCATCGACGGGCTGATCGTGGTGTCGACCGGCGCGGGCACCGCCGACGACGATTCGCTGGCGAAGCAGCTGCACGGCCTGCGCGTGCCGACCGTGCTGGTCGACCGCGAGATCGACGACCCGGCCTGCGACCTGGTGGAAACCGCCCACATGCAGGGCGGCCTGCTCGCGGTGCGGCACCTGCTGTCGCTGGGCCACAAGCGCATCGCCTGCATCGGCGGGCCCGCGGGCGTGATGCCGAGCGAGCAGCGCATCGAAGGCTGGCGCATGGCGTTGGCCGAGACCGGCGCGACGCCCGACATCGCGAACGCCAGCGCACTGCTGTGGCGCGGCGGCTTCACCAGCCAGGGCGGTTACGAGGCCATGCACGCCATCCTGCGCACCGAGCGCAAGCCCTCGGCCGTGTTCGTCTGCAACGACCTGATGGCCATCGGCGCGCTGCGCGCGGCGCATGAAAGCGGCGTGCGCGTACCCGACGAACTCTCGATCGTCGGCTTCGACGACATCGAACTCTCCGCCTACACCAGCCCCCCGCTCACCACCGTGGCGCAGCCCAAGGAGCGCATCGGCGCGCTGGCGGTCGACATGCTGCTCGAACGCGTAGGCGGCAAGCGGCGCGACGCACGCAAGGTGGTGCTGCAGCCCGAGCTGCGCGTGCGCGCCTCGACCGCGCGGCATGCGAGCTTCCGCGAGCCCGCCGCGCCCCTTGCGACCGAAACGCCTGCAACGCAAACCCGAAAGTCCCGCACCCCGTGAGCCCGAAGCCTTCTTCCAGCAGCCCCTCCCCGGCGCCGCGCATCGTGGTGCTCGGCAGCCTCAACATGGACCTGGTGCTGCGCGTACCGCATGCGCCGGCCGCGGGAGAAACCCTGCTCGGCCATTCGATCGCCACCATTCCCGGCGGCAAGGGCGCCAACCAGGCGGTGAGCTGTGCGCGCGAAGGCGGACAAGTGCAGATGATCGGCTGCGTCGGCGGCGACGCGTATGGCACGGCTCTGCGCAACGCGCTGCAGAACGACGGCATCGACACCGCCGCGTTGCGCACCGTGGCCGACGAGCCCACCGGCACGGCGCTGATCCTCGTGGAAGACAGTGGGCAGAACCGCATCGTGATGATTCCCGGCGCCAACGCCCGGGTAGAGGTGGACGAAGCCGCGCTGAAACAGCAGGTGCAGGGCGCGGCCTTCCTCGTCACGCAATTCGAGACCCCCATGGACCAGGTCGCGCGCGCCATCGCGGTGGCGCATGGCGCGGGCTGCAAGGTGCTGCTCAACCCGTCGCCGGTGCAGGCGATCGCCGAGCCGCTGTGGCCGCTGATCGACACGCTGGTGGTCAACGAGATCGAGGCGCAGACGCTGTGCGGCCAGTCCGCCGACAGCCCGCAGGAAGCGGCGCAGGCCGGCCAGGCGCTGCGCGCCAAGGGCATCGCGCGCGTGGTGGTCACGCTGGGTTCGCGCGGCGCCGTGGCCGTCGATGCCGACGGCGCGCGCCATCATCCCGCGCCTAAGGTGCAGGCGGTCGACACCACGGCCGCCGGCGACACCTTCCTGGGTGCGCTCGCGGTCGCGCTGGGCGAAGGCCACTCCTTCGACGAGGCCGTGCGCCTGGGCATTCGCGCCGCGGCGCTGTGCATCCAGCAGCCCGGCGCCCAACCTTCCATCCCGCAGCGCGACGCCGTGCTGCGCAGTCCCTTGCCTCCCGACTGGATCACGCTGTGAAACGCACCGCCCTGCTGCACGCCGAACTCTCCCATGTGATCGCCTCGCTGGGCCACGGCGACATGCTCGTGCTCGGCGACGCCGGCCTGCCGATTCCCGATGGTCCGCGCCGCATCGACCTCGCGGTGGCGCGCGGCGTGCCGCAACTCGACGACGTGCTGCAGGCGGTGCTGTCGGAGATGCAGGTGGAAGGCATCGTGATCGCCGACGAGGCGCTCGACGGCGATGGCGACACGAAGAAATTGCCGGGCTGGTATCCGCAGTCGCTGGGCATCGAGCCCCAGACCGTGTCGCACGAGGAATTCAAGCGCCGCACCGCCAAGGCCCGCGCCATGGTGCGCACGGGCGAATGCACGCCCTACGCGAACATCATCCTGATCGCCGGAGTGAAGTTCTGAGGCGCCGCTGGAGCGCCTTCGCTCATTCGAACTTGTAGTTCGCGCCCACGGACTGGCCGACCTTGAGCATGTGCTCCACACCCTGGATCACGATGCAGTTCATGCCGAAGGTGATGCCGCCATCCACGCGCGCGTCGGCGCGGTAGGTGCGCAGCGTGTCGCCGACCTCGGGGCTGCTGAGGGCGGTGGCCGGGTCGATATCCGGGATCGGGCAGCGCGTGCAGGGCTTGACGGGGCGCAGTTCGGCCTCGCCTTCACCGGTCGTGATGTGCAGCGCGTCGATGCGGTCCTCGTCGTGCGACTCGATGCCCGCGAGCACGATGTTGGGGCGGAAGCGCTCGATGCCCACGGCCCCGTGGCCCTGTGCCGCAAGGCGTTCGTTGAGCTCGGCCAGCGAGCCCTCGCTCGCCACCAGCAGCGCGTAGCCGTCGGCGAACTGGGTCTGCGCCTCGACGCCGCCGGTCCACTTCATACTCGACAGGCGCTTGTGCTCGGGGTCGAAGCGCACGAGGCGCAGGGTCTGCGGCCTGCCGGGCTCCGAGAGGAAATCGCTGAACCACTGGGCGGCGATGTCGCCCATGTCGTAGGCGGGCACCTCGTCTTTCCATACGCGCACCCGCACCGGCTTCTCGACCCGGTCGAAGGCCAGGTGCAGCGCCAGCATGCCAGGGGCGCGCAGCACCACTTCCATCTGCTTCATCTGTGGCTTGATCAGCGCCATGCGCGGCAGCTGCCGCTGGGTGACGAACTCGCCCTGCGCGTCGACCACCATCCAGGCCCGGTCGAACTCCAGCCCGGTCTCGGTCAGCAGCATTTCGGGAAGCTCGACCCCGGCGCAGGACTTGACCGGGTAGATGAACAGGCGCGCGATGGTGGCTTCGAGGTCGAAAGCAGGCTGGGACACGGTGGGGGTTCCTTGGAATTCGGCGGCAATTGTCCGGCATCGAGGCGCCCCGAAAACTCCCCGCCGCAGGAAAAGGCCCACGCCCCGCCCTGGACGGGCAACTCCTACAATCGTTCGATGGCTCTCCCCCCAGAAGTTTGCATTCGTGGCGCCGGCATCGTCGGCCGCACGCTGGCCCTGCTGCTCGCGCGCGAACGTGTGCGCGTCGCGCTGGTGGTGCCGCCGGCCACGCAGGGCAAGGAAGACATCCGCGCGTATGCGCTCAACACCGCCTCGCGCGCGCTGCTCGAATCGCTGCGCGCCTGGCCCGACGCCGTCCACGCCACCGCTGTGCGCGAAATGCTGGTGCACGGCGACGAAGGCGGACGGGTGCAGTTCAGCGCCGCACGCCAGAAAGTCGATGCGCTGGCCTGGATCGTCGACGTGCCCGCGCTCGAGCAGCAGCTGGCCGACGCGGTGCGCTTCCAGCCCCAGATCGAGGTCGTGGCCGAGCCCGTCGTCGCCCCGCTCACCGTGGTGTGCGAAGGCAAGGCCAGCACCACGCGCGAAGCGCTTGGCGTGAGCTACGAGGTCACGCGCTATCCGCAGCACGCGATCGCGGCGCGCATGGAGGCCGAGCAGTCGCACGACGGCATCGCGCGCCAATGGTTCAACGACAGGGGCGAAGTGCTCGCGCTGCTGCCGCTCGGCGGCACGCACGGCAAGACGGTCGCACTGGTGTGGTCGGTCGACCAGCTGCGCGCGCCCGACCTGCTCGCACAGGGCAACGACGAATTCAACGCCGCCGTCACCGAGGCCAGCCACAACGCGCTCGGCGCGCTCAAGCTCACGAGCGAGCGCGGCGCATGGCCGCTGGCGCGCGCCATCGCCGACCGCTGGACCGGCGCCATGCCCGGCCAGCCGACCCGCTCCTGGGCCTTGGCGGGCGACGCCGCCCACACGGTGCACCCGCTGGCCGGCCAGGGCCTGAACCTGGGCCTGGCCGATGCGGCCGAGCTGGCCGAGGTGATCAGGAACCGCGATTACTGGCGCAGCGTGGGCGATGCCCGCCTGCTGCGCCGTTACGAGCGCGCCCGCCGTGCCGACGTGCTGCAGATGAGCCTCGCAACCGATGGACTGCAGCAGCTTTTCTCGCACAACCTCGGCCCGCTTCCTGCATTGCGCAACTGGGGCATGCGCGGTTTCGACCGCACGCGCCTCGTCAAGCACTGGATCACGGCGCAAGCCATGGGCCTGAAGGCCTGACGCGCCCACTTATTCTCGAATCGAACCAACGGATCCCCCGATGACACTCGTACGCAACCTCCTATTCGCTGCCTGCACGCTGGGCGCGGTCGTGGCCGCCACCGCCGGCGAAGCCGAGATCCGCAAGAACCTGCCGGCGCGCATTCCGCAGTTCCCGGCGATCGACGAAGTCTCGAAGTCGCCGATCCCGGGCGTCTACGAAGTGCGCGTGAACGGCGCGCAGATCTTCTACACCGACGAGCAGGGCAACTACCTGATCCAGGGCAACCTGATCGACGTGAAATCGCGCAAGAACCTGACCGAAGAGCGCGTGGAAAAGCTCAGCGCCGTCGCCTTCGACCAGCTGCCGCTGAAGGACTCGATCAAGATCGTGCGCGGCAACGGCAAGCGCAAGCTCGCGGTGTTCGAAGACCCGAACTGCGGCTACTGCAAGCGCTTCGAGAAGGACATGAAGACGGTCGACAACGTCACCGTGTACCTGTTCCTGTACCCGGTGCTGGGCCCCGACTCGAACGTCAAGTCGCGCGACATCTGGTGCAGCAAGGACAAGGGCAAGGCCTGGGGCGACTGGATGGAAGCCAGCACCAAACCCGCCACCGCGGCCAGCAGCTGCGACGTGACCGCGCTGCAGCGCAACGTCGAGTTCGGCCGCAAGTACAACATCACCGGCACGCCGACGCTGATCTTCAGCGACGGCACCCGCACGCCCGGCGCCATTCCCGCAGAGCAGGTCGAGAAGCAACTCGCCGCTTCGTCCAGCTGATGGCGGCGAAGGCTCCCGCGCAGCGCGCCGCAGGCGTGCGCTATCGCGTCGAATGTGCGGATCTTCACGCACACCTCTTCGACATCACGCTCACCATCGACGCACCCACGGCGCAGCAGCGCGTGTCGCTGCCGGTGTGGATTCCGGGCAGCTACCTGGTGCGCGAGTTCGCCAAGAACCTGCAGGGCCTGCGCGCCACGCAGGGTCGACGCAAGCCGGCGCTCACGCAGCTCGACAAATGCAGCTGGCTCGTCGAGTGCACGCCCGGGCAGCCGCTGGAACTGCACTACCGGGTCTGCGCCTACGACAACTCGGTGCGCACCGCCTGGCTCGATGCCGAGCGCGGCTTCTTCAACGGCACCAGCGTGTGCCTGCGCGTCGAAGGCCAGACCGAGGCGCCGCATGCGCTGGAGATCGTCGCGCCCGTGTTGGCCGATGACGCTGCGCGCTGGTCGTGCGCCACTGCCCTGGTGCCGCTGAAGGCCGACAAGCACGGCTTCGGCAGCTACCAGGCCTCGGGCTACGATGAATTGGCCGACAGCCCCGTCGAGCTGGGCGCCTTCTGGAGCGCCGAGTTCGAAGCCTGCGGCGTACCGCACCGCTTCGTGATCGCGGGTGCCGCGGCCTCGTTCGATGGCGACAAGCTGATCGCCGACACCAAGGCCATCTGCGAAGCAGAGATGCGCTTCTGGCACGGCGAAAAGGTCGGCAAGCGCGGCGGGCCGAAGCCGCCGATCGACCGCTACGTGTTCATGCTCAACGCGGTCGACGACGGCTACGGCGGGCTCGAACACCGCCATTCGACCGCGCTGATCTGCAACCGCCGCGACCTGCCGCAGCGCGGCGAGAAGAAGAAGCAGCCCGACGGCTACACCACGCTGATGGGACTCATCAGCCACGAGTACTTCCACACCTGGAACGTCAAGCGCATGCGGCCGGCAGAGTTCGCGCGCTACGACTACAGCCAGGAAAACTACACGCAGCTGCTGTGGTTCTTCGAAGGCTTCACCAGCTACTACGACGACCTGCTGCTGCGCCGCGCCGGGCGCATCGACGATGCGGCCTACCTGCGCCTGCTCAACAAGACCATCAACCAGGTCATGCAGACGCCGGGCCGGCTGGTGCAGCCGGTGGCCGACGCGAGCTTCGACGCCTGGGTCAAGTACTACCGCCAGGACGAGCAGACGCCCAACAGCACGGTGAGCTACTACACCAAGGGCGCGCTGGTGGCGCTGTGCTTCGACCTCACGCTGCGCCATGAAGGCAAGGGCTCGCTCGACGACGTGATGCGCCACCTGTGGACGCACAGCGGCGGCGGGCCGATCAGCGAGGCCGACATTGCCGCCGCGCTCGAGGCCGTGAGCGGCCGCTCGTATGCGGCGGAACTCGCGCGCTGGGTGCATTCGACCGAGGAGCTGCCGCTCGCGCAGTTGCTGCGCGCGCACGGCGTGGCCACGCTCGAAGACCCCTCGCAGCAGGCGCAGGCGCTGGGCCTGCGCGTGGCCGAGGCCAATGGCGGCGTGCAGGTGAAGGTGGTGCTGCGTGGTGGCGCGGCCGAGAAGGCCGGTTTTTCCGCGCACGACGAGTGGATCGGCATCGAGCTGCCCGCTGTCGGCAGGAAGGGCCAGCAGCGGCCGGCGCAGGCCTGGCGCATCGCCAAGCTCGACGACCTCGCGCTGTACCTGGGCGATGCGGCGAAGTGCACGGCCATCGTGGCGCGCGACCGCAAACTGGTCAGGCTGCCGCTGGTGCTGCCCGTCGGGGCGACCACCTGGCGCCTGTTCTCGCACGACGCCGCCAAGGTGGCGAACTGGCTGGGCAGTTAACTCGCCTCTTTGTCCTCCCCCCGCGCTGGGTCGGCGTTCTCGCATCGGGAACTCCGGGCCATGCTGGGTATAGTGAAGCGCGTTTTTTCCTTCCCCCGGAGACACCATGAGCTACGAAAACATCGAAGTGCGGACCGAAGCTGGCAAGGTCGGCATCATCACCCTCAACCGCCCGAAGGCCCTGAATGCGCTGAACGACGCGCTCATGACCGAGCTGGGCCAGGCGCTCAAGGCCTTCGATGCGGACGACGCCATCGGCTGCATCATCCTCACGGGCAGCGAGCGCGCCTTCGCGGCCGGCGCCGACATCGCGGCGATGGCCAAGTACAGCTTCATCGACACCTACAAGGGCGACTACATCACGCGCAACTGGGAAACCATCCGCTCGATCCGCAAGCCGGTGATCGGCGCGGTGGCCGGCTTTGCGCTGGGTGGCGGCTGCGAGCTGGCGATGATGTGCGACTTCATCATCGCGGCCGACAACGCCAAGTTCGGCCAGCCCGAAATCAAGATCGGCGTGATCCCCGGCGCCGGCGGCACGCAGCGCCTGCCGCGCGCGGTGGGCAAGAGCAAGGCCATGGACATGGTGCTCACCGCCCGCATGATGGACGCCGCGGAAGCCGAGCGCGCCGGTCTCGTAAGCCGCGTGGTGCCGTTCGAGAAGCTCGCCGACGAGGCGCTGGGCGCGGCGCTGATCATCTGCGGCTACTCGCAGGTCTCGGTGATGGCGGCCAAGGAATCGGTCAACCGCGCCTTCGAGGGCGGCCTGAGCGACGGCGTGATGTTCGAGCGGCGCCTGTTCCACGCGCTGTTCGCCACGGCCGACCAGAAGGAAGGCATGGACGCCTTCCTGAACAAGCGCGCACCGGACTTCAAGAACGCCTGATCGCCCGATCGGGCCTCCGGTTCAACGCGCCAGCAGCGCGCGCAGCGCAGCGAGCGCCTGCGCCGGCGGCGTGCCGACCAGCGCGGTGCCGCCGGGGTGCGGCGTCCAGCGCACCTGGTCGCCCGCAATCTCGAGCACGGCGATGAGCGTGTCGCCGCGATAGAGCGACAGTCGCGCCTCCACCGGGGCACCGAAGGGCGCATCGGGTGTGGTGGCCGAGCGCGCCACCGTGCCCACCAGGGCAGGCAAGCCTTCGACGTCGCCCCGCGCGCGCCGCGCGCCGGCGTCCGAACTGAACGATGTCCAGCGCTCCAGCGCGGAGAAGGACGGCGGCCCGTCGGCTCGAGACGCCGCAGCCTTCGCCGCACGCGGCGAAGCGTCCTGCAACGCACCGGAGGCTTGCCCGCTGGCACCGCTCTGGCTGGCAAGCGCCGAGGCGTCCTGCGACTGGCGGGAGAGCGGGGCGGCGGCCGGCGGCGATGCAACGGATGGAGCGGGCGCGGCCGGTGCGGGGGCGTAGGCGCGCCGGCGTTCGCTTTCCATGCGCTCTTCGCGACGCTCGTCCTGCGCGGGGGCTTGGGCGGCCTGCTCGGCGACGATGGCGGGAGGCGCCGGCGCCACGGGCGTGGGCGCGGGCACCGCCTCCCTGCGCGATGGCTGGGCGCGTGCCGCTTCCTTGATAGGCGCCGTGTCGCGCGGCACCTTGGCGCGCTGTTCGGCAGCAGGCGCGGCCGGTGTCGGCGGGGCTTGCTTCGCCGCGGCCGGCGGCGCCGCCGCGGGTTCGGGTGCGGCAGCCGTCGCGGGTGCAGGCGCCGCAGGAGCCGCGGGGGCTTCGGCCGCGGGCGCGGCGGCGCCGCCGACACGCGCCTCCCCGTCAAGCCGCGCATCGGGCACCGGTTCGCTGCGCCACAGCACGGTAATGAACGCGGCCACCAGTACCGTTGCGAAGGCCGCATTCCACGGCATGCGCGGATGCGGCTCTGCGCCACCGCCGAACAGGCGGCGCCACCACGGCCGAGCACTCGCGCTGTTGGCGGCCGTGCCCGCAGTCGACGCCGGCGCCGGCGCCGCAGCCAGGTTGTGCGCCATCTTCAGGATCGCGTCGCGCGTGCGTGGATCGGGCGTGGCCTCGCCGTCGGGCGCGTGGTCCAGCGCACGGCGCAGCGCCGGGTCGCGCAGGTCGTCGTCGCGGCCGTCTTCGAAACCGGTGGTGTTGCCGCTCATGCCCGTTGCTCCAGCACCGACAGGTAGCGCTCCATGCAGGCGCGCAGCTTCTGCAGGCCGTAGCGCAGGCGGCTGCGCACGGTCTCGAATCCGATCTCCAGGCTCGCGGCCAGCGCGTCAACGGTCAGGCCGTCTTCATGGTGCAGCAGGAACGCGGCGCGCTGCTCGGGCGGCAGTTCGTCGAGGCAGGCCAGCAGGCGGCGGCCCGCGGCGCGCCAGAACGCGAGCTCTTCGGCCGACGGATGCGCGGCCGCATCGACAGCGCCGCGCACACCGCGGTCGAGCGTGGGGACGGGATCGCTGTCGTCGTCCGCATGCGCATCGAGCGCCACTTCGCGCCCGCTCACGCGCAGCCGGTCCATCGCGAGGTTGTGCGCGATGGTGAAGGCCCAGGTGCGCCAGGTCGCGCCCTGCGGCGAGAAGCTCTCGCGCGCCGAGATGATCCGCACCCAGGTGTCCTGGAAAACCTCGTCGGCCTGCGCCGCCAGCCGCGCGCCCAGCAGCCGCTTGACGAAGCGGAACAGCCCGCCTTCGTGGCGCGCGTAGAGCACGTCGAACGCGGCGGCGTCGCCCTGCGCATAGGCCAGCATCAACTGGTCGTCGGGCATGGCCTGGCGCTCGGGGGCGTTCTTGGCGGAAGGGGCGCGGGGAAGCGCGGACATCGGCGGATTTTCACCCGAGCTTGTACGGGCGGCGGAAGGCATCGGGGTTCAGGGTGGCAAAAAAAGCGGCGGGGCTCAACCCCGTTGGCGGCGGCCCGCCGTATCAGCCTGCACCCAACCACCCGGAGTCCTTCCATGATCCACGCCTTCGCTCCCCGCTTCCGCCGGCCGCTCGTCGTGCTGCTGTGCGCCCAACTGCTCCTGACGGCCTGCGGCGCCACCGAGCCCTCGGCCATGGCCGACGGCCCTGTCAGATGGCCGACGCCCGCGCCCGACAGCCGCACGCAGGCAACGCTTGCCGTGCCGAATTTCGAGGCGCCATCGGCCACCAGCTGCGCCCGGCCGATCCAGACGCACGAGACGCCGGGCTTGCAGCGCAACGCCCAGTTCGAAGGGCACGCCCTGCGGGAAAGACGCGCGCTCGCCGACGCGGCCACGCCGCCGGATGCGCTGCGCAAGCCGTCGCGCGCAGAAGTCGCGGGCGCATTGGCCGCCTCTCCCGCGCCGATCGCCGAGGCCCCGCCCGCGGCGATGGCGATGCCCTCTCCCGCCGCATCCGCCGCTCCCCGCATCGCCGTCCAGCCGCCGGCGCAAGCACCGCGCCCGGCCAGCGAGCCCGTCACCGCCGGCATGGTCGACGACAACGCCGACTTCGGCGAATACCTCGCCTTCCGCGGCCGCACCCAGGTCGCCCACCGTGAACGCGACATCAGCGCGCGCTACCTGCTCCAGGTGCGCGATGCGCGCGGCGCCGTCGTGCCCGATGCCGAAGTGGCCGTGCAGGCCGCGAACGGCGCCGCCATGTGGGCGCGCACCGACGCGGGCGGGCGCGCGTGGCTGCACCCGAACGCCTTCGACAAGGCCCGCAGCGAGGTGTACGAGGTGACCGTGCGCAAGAACGGCCGCCAGAGCACCGCCTTCTTGCAGCGCGGCCAGAAGAATGCCGTCGACGTCGTGCTCCCAGGCAAGCCGGGCGCCGCACCCGCGCGCGCCCGGCTCGACCTGGTCTTCCTGATCGACGCCACTGGTTCGATGGACGACGAGATCGCCAAGCTGAAGACCACCCTGCGCACCATCGCCGACCAGGTGGCCAGGCTGCCGAGCCGCCCCGACACCTGCTTCGGCCTGGTGGCGTACCGCGACCGCACCGACGACTTCCTGGTGCGCCGCCATGACTTCACCAATGACCTGAACGCCTTCCAGGGCGTGCTCGACGCCCTGCGCGCCGCGGGCGGCGGCGACTACCCCGAGGCGATGAACGAGGCCCTGAACGAAACGGTCCACAAGCTGAGTTGGCGCGGCAACGGCACCACCCGCCTCGTGGTGCTGCTGGCCGATGCGCCGCCGCACCTCGACTACGGCGGCCCTCAGTACGACGACGACATGGTCGCCGCGCTGGGCAAGGGCATCAAGGTGTTCAGCGTGGGCGCCTCGGGGCTCGACCGGCAGGGCGAATACATCCAGCGCCAGATCGCGCAGTACACCGGCGGGCGCTTCGTGTTCCTCACCTACAAGGAGGCGGCGAACCCGGCCAGCGGCCCCGGAACGCAGACCGTGCACGACGTCGGCAACTACTCGGTGCAGACGCTGGACAAGCTGATCGTGAGGCTCGTTTCCGAAGAATTGGGCAAGTTGCCGGCGGGTAGTTGAACTGGGCCCTCAGCCTGGGCTATAATTTTGGGCTCGGTGCAAAACTGCACTGACGGCTCTTTAGCTCAGTCGGTTAGAGCGATGGAATCATAATCCACAGGTCCGCGGTTCGAGTCCGTGAAGAGCCACCAACAAAACGAAAAAGCCTTGCAAGTCAACGACTTGCAAGGCTTTTTTCCTTGTGGGCGCGCCTGATTCTCCAGCCCGGCAGCGCCGGCGCGGGCCCTCCCCGGATACGCCCGCCATCTGGCCAATGGGCATACCCAGTTTCGGTGATGGCGCCCGCCCGGGCGGTCCACAAGAATCGCCGGAAAGAATAAATATTCACAATCACACCCTTCTCGGCCACCTCCCTTCCGGAGGGGGTGGTGTGTTCGGGGGCGCCTGAGTTGTCCAGGAATCATGGGAAGTTCTTGCGGTCCCTGTTCGGCTGGGCGGCATGACGCGGCATCGATAGCAGAGGGGACGTAGACAGGGGGTCTTCGGTGCCACTCAGTTACCTTCTCCAGCTGGAGCATGCTCGCCTGCCGATGCATGTGACCGACGCGCAGGACGTGCGACGCGTTTCCGTCCTGAAAGCGACCGGCCTCATCGAGGCCTCCATCGACCCGGCTTTCGACACCGGGGGCAGCTACAGGCTGGCGCAGGCGGCGCTGGTGGTCTGCATCACCGACGAGGGGCATGCCGAGATCGGCAACCTGCGCGGCCGCGGCAGGGTCGGGGCCGCACCGAAGTCCGCAAGAACAGGCCCGGAGCCCCTGGACTACCTGCGCACGATCGAACGATCGACATTCCCGCTTCGCGTGCAGGACCCGCAGGAGATCAACTGCATCGAGGCCCTGAAGCAGGCCGGGTTCGTCGATGCGGCGATCAGCCCCGCGCTGGCGTGGAAGAGCAGCAGCGAGCCGCAGGAGCTGGCGGTGATCCGGCGCATCACGCCGTTCGGGCGGGCGCAGCTTGCGCGGGGCACCAAGTAATTTCGCGGCATCGGGAATACGCAGGGCCGCATCAGCCTTCGATGCCGGCGCGCAGCATCCCAAGCGAAGCGCTCAGGAGCCGCCGAAGCGATGTCCGGTGAGTGGCATCCGCTGTCAATCGAAGGCGGTGGCGCGAGCCCTCCTCGTCGAATCAGTACGAAATGCCTAACGCCGCGCGCATCGCCCCTCGCATGCCCGTCTCTCTTTGCATACATCCACGCCCTTTCCCCTTCCCCGCCAGCGCGATGCCTATTCAACAGGCAACGTGATGGGAACCCACGCCAGCTCTCGCTTCGCCTCTTCGCCTCCACCCACAACTCACAGAGTTGTCCACAGAAAACCCGAACAAGTCATCGAACTGTCAAAGAGATGTCGTCGCGACGTAGCCCTTGAACTGTTCGCGCAGCCTTGTCTTCAGCAGCTTGCCGGTGGCTGTATGCGGCAGGCTGTCGACGAAAGCCACGTCATCCGGTAGCCACCACTTCACGACGCGCTCCGCGAGGAAAGTAAGCAGTTCCTCGCGAGTGACTTCGACACCCGCGCGCCTGACCACGATGAGCAGCGGTCGCTCCTGCCACTTCGGGTGCGCGATGCCGATCACCGCCGCCTCGGCCACGGCCGGGTGTGTACTCGCGGCGTTCTCGAGCTCGATGGAAGAAATCCATTCGCCGCCCGACTTGATGACGTCCTTCGCGCGATCGACCAGCTGCACGTAGCCGTCCTCGTCGATGTTGGCGACGTCGCCGGTCGGGAAGAAACCTTCGGCATCGAGCACCGGGCCGCCCTCGCCCTTGAAGTAACCGCTCGCGATCCACGGGCCGCGCACGTGCAGGTGGCCGAAGGCCTTGCCGTCGTGCGGCAGACGCTGGCCGTCCTCGCCGACGATCTTCAGCTCCACGCCCCACACGCCTCGGCCCTGGCGCATCTTCACGCGCGTCTGCTCTTCCTTCGGCATCGACAGGTGCTTGGGCAGCAGGCTGCCGATCACGCCGATGGGGCTGGTCTCGGTCATGCCCCAGCCCTGCACGAAGTCGGCGCCGAAGTCGCGCTCGAAGCGCTCGATCATGCTGCGCGGCGTGGCCGCGCCACCCACGCCGATGCGCTTCAGGCCGATGGCGCGGGTGTCGATTTCAGGGTGGGCGTCGAAGTACTGGAACAGCATGAGCCAGATGGTGGGCACGGCCTGCGAGAAGCCGACCTTCTCGTCGCGCATCAGCTCGTACAGGCTCTGGCCGTCCATGTGCGGGCCGGGCATGACCAGCTTCATGCCGGTCATCGCCGCCGCATAAGGCATGCCCCATGCGTTGGCGTGGAACATCGGCACTGCGAGCAGCAGCGTCATCTGCGAGTTGACGCCGAAGGTGTCGGGCGCGCACTCCATCAGCGAGTGCAGCACGGTGGAGCGATGCGAATACAGCACGCCCTTCGGATTGCCCGTGGTGCCCGAGGTGTAGCAGAGCGACGAGGCGGTGCGCTCGTCGAATTCGGGCCACTCGTACTGCTCGCTCTGCGAACCGACGAGCTCGTCGAAGCACAGCAGGTTGGGCACGTCGATGGCCAGCATGTGCGCGCGGTCGGTCATCGCGATGAAGGCGCGCACCGACTTGAGTTGCGGCGCCAGCTTCTCGACCAGCGGCGCGAAGGTGGTGTCGAAGAACATCACCTTGTCTTCGGCGTGATTGACGATGTAGTCGATCTGCTCCGGAAAGAGCCGCGGGTTCACCGTGTGCAGCACCGCGCCCGAACCCGACACGCCGAAGTACAGCGCGAGGTGGCGCCATGTGTTCCACGCGAGCGTGCCGACGCGGTCGCCCGGTTCGATGCCCAGCACCTTCATCGCATTGGCCACCTGCTTGGCACGGCGCTGTATCTCCGCGTAGTTGGTGCGGTGCACCGGCCCCTCCACGGTGCGGCCGACGACTTCGGCTTTCGGATGAAAGGTGGCTGCGTAGTCGATGAGCGACGAGATCAGCAGCGGGCGGTCTTGCATCAATCCGAACATGGGTCTTGTCTCCTGTACGCTGAGGCGATGCTAGGCAGGCGCCATGCCGCGACGCATCGTCGAAACGGACGATTGAGGACCCGCGAAGGTTGCCCCTAGCATCTCCCTCAAGAGGACCATTGCATGAACGTTCAGGACGCCATCGCCACCCGCCGCTCGGTGCGCGATTTTCTCGACACGCCGGTGCCCGGCGACGTCATCCGCCGCGTTGTCGAGCAGGCGCTGCGCGCGCCCTCGGGCGGCAACCTGCAACCCTGGCACCTGCACGTGGTGGGCGGCGAGAGGCTTGCCGAACTCAAGGCGATCATGCGCACGCGCGTGCAGGAGGCACCTGCCGGCGAAGGCAGCGAGTACGACATCTACCCGCGCGAGCTTGTCGCGCCCTACCGCGACCGCCGCTTCGCCGTGGGCGAGGCGATGTATGCGCGCCTGGGCATTCCGCGCGAGGACAAGGCCGCGCGCCGCGAATGGTTTGCGCGCAACTACCAGTTGTTCGGCGCGCCGCTCGCGCTGTTCTGCAGCGTCGACCGCCGCATGGGCCCGCCGCAGTGGTCGGACCTGGGAATGATGCTGCAGAACGTGATGCTGCTGCTGCGCGGCGAAGGGCTCGACAGCTGCCCGCAGGAATGCTGGGCGATCTACCCGCAGACCGTCGGCCGCTTCATCGCGCTGCCGCCCGAACGCATGCTGTTCACGGGCATGGCCATCGGCTACGCGGACCGCAGCCGGCCGCTCGATGCGCTGGTGACCGAACGCGCGCCGCTGGCCGACGTGGCGGAGTTCGTCGGCATCTGAATCCGCGGGGGGACCGGATCGTGCTTGATGATGTGGCATCCGCAAGCAAGGCGCCGCATGCTCATCGCACAGATCTCCGACCCCCACGTCCGCCCCGCCGGCCAGCTCTACCAGGGCGTGGCCGATTCGAACCGCATGTTCGAGGAAGCCATCGACCACCTGCACGCGCTCGATCGCCGGCCCGACCTGATGCTGCTGACAGGCGATCTCGTCGACGAAGGCCGGCCCGAGGAATACGCGCAGGTGCGGCGTCTGCTTGCGAAGCTGTCGATTCCGTATCTCGTGATCCCCGGCAACCACGACCACCACGAGAACTTTCGTGCAGCGTTCGCGGACCATGCCTACCTGCCGGCCGAAGGCGCACTGCACTACTGCATTGACGACCATCCCGTGCGCATCGTGGCGCTGGATTCATGCATTCCCGGGCTTCACCATGGCAATGTCGATGCGCGGGGCCTGGCGTGGCTGCGCCGCACGCTCGAAGCCGACCGCATCAAGCCGACGCTGCTGATGCTCCATCACCCGCCTTTCGTGAGCGGCATTCCCTACATGGACGCGTACCGCTACATGGACACGGCGCCGCTCGAAGCCATCGTGCGCAGCGTCGACAACATCGAGCTGGTGCTGTGCGGCCACGTGCACCGCACCATGCTGCGGCGCTGGGCGGGTACAGTCGTGTGTTCGTGCCCGAGCAGCACGACGGAGATCGCGCTGCAGCTGGACGCCAGCGCGGCGCCCGCCTCGTACATGGGCCGACCGGGCTGCATGCTGCATCTGTGGAGCGAAGCGCACGGCATGGTGAGCCATGTGAGCCACATCGGGACGATGGACGGACCGTTTCCGTTTGCGTGATGGCTCGGCGCGCAAAATCCCGCCATGCCCCAGGAACGCACCCTCCTCTACACCGGACACGAATTCACGGTCGAGCACGTGCGTTCCCATGCGCAGCAGGGACCTGACTGGAGCGCGCCCTACACCCTGGAATCGCGACGCATCATTTTCCCGGCAGGCCGCACCGTGCTCGACGTACGCTCGGGCGACGGCACATGGCTGGTCGACGGACTCACCGCCATGCACTTCGACGACGCGATGGTCTATCAGCTGCGGCTCGCGGCACGCGCGGCCAGGCACAGCATGGTGGTCAGCCGGCACCGCTTGCCTCGCGCGGATGCAGCGCCGGCGTTCTTCCTGTTGTCACCTTGGTCGCTGTACCGCGTTCATTCGGCGCAGCGGCAGCTTCGCGCGGGCGACGCGGCTGCAGATGCCATCTTTTCGCTGGTCGATGAACTCGGCATGTCACGCCGGCAGGCGCCATTGACGGGTGCGGTCGCACGCGTCAAGCGGCTGCTCGCGGAAACCGCCGACTGCGAGGCGAAGCTTTCGATGCGCGACGTGGCCGATGCGGTCTCGCGCTCGCCGTTTCACCTGGCGCGCAGCTTCCGGCAGCAGACTGGCTTGAGCCTTCATCAGTACCGGCAACATCTGCGCCTCGCTGCCGCCATGGAGCGGCTGGCCGATGGCGACCGCGACCTCGCGGGCATCGCGCACGACCTCGGCTATTGCAGCCAGAGCCACCTGGGCGCGGTGTTCCGGCGCGATGTGGGCGTCACGATGGGCGAAGCCCGCCGCATGCTGGCCAGCGCACGAATTTGATAGCCGCCGCGCGGCGCGGTCGCGAGACTCGCCGCGATGGATCGCAATCTTTTCGCCGGCCTGCTCGCCGCGCTGGCCGCAGCCGTCATCGGCAGCGCCTGGCAACTCGTCTCGCGCCACGGCGTGACCACCACGCTCGGGCCGATGGAGCTGGCGCTGATGCGCTATGGCATTCCTGCCCTGCTGCTGGCGCCGCTGTGGTTCGGCAAGAAGAGACGCATCGCACCGAAGGCCTCGCGCGTTGCGCTCGTGCTGCTCGTCGCCGGCGGCGGCCTGCCCTTCGGGCTGCTGGTGCTGGCCGGTGCCCAATGGGCCCCCGCGAGCCACATGGGCATCTTCATGGCGGGCAGCCTGCCGCTTTTCACCGCCATCGGCGCGTGGCTGCACAAGGGGCAGAAGGTCGAAGGCATCAGGCTTGCCGGGCTGGCGTGCATTGCCATCGGCATGGCGCTGTTTGCTGCGGGGAGTTTTCGCGGCGGCTCGCTCGACTGGCGCGGTGACCTGCTCTTTCTGACCGCGGCCATGCTGTGGGCGGTGCACTCGCTCGCGTTCGCGCACTGCGGGCTCACGCCGTGGCAGGGCGCGGCGTTCGTGAACGGATGGTCGGCGCTGCTGCTGTTGCCTGTGCTGTCGACCGTCGGCGCGCCGCGGCTGCTCAGTGCGCCATGGCCCGATGTCGCGCTGCAAGCCGCGACGCAAGGCGTGGTCGCGGGACTGCTCGGGCTGGTTGTCTACATGGCGGCCGTCGTGCGGCTGGGTGCACCACGCGCCTCGCTATCGGCGGCGCTGGTGCCGGTGCTGACCACACTGGGCGCGGCGGCCTGCATGAACGAGCCGGTCACCGGTGCGGTGCTGCTGGCTTTGGCGTTGGTGGTGCCGGGGATCGTGCTGGCGAGTGGTGTGGCTCGATGGGGCGCGAAGGAGGCGGCGCGGCCATCGGCATAGAGGCTTCAGGCGGCACGGGCAGAATGCGGCGAAACACCAGGGACGTGCACGCCAATGAAAAAGCTCATTCTCCTTGCCGCCTCGCTCGCCTTCGCCGCGGCATCCTGCTGGGCACAGGAGCGCAGCACGGTTCGCGTGCCCACGCCCTTCATTGAAGGCGGTGCGCCCGTCACGCTGGAGATGGTGATCTACAAGCCCGAAGGCGCAGGGCCCTTTCCTACAGTGGTGTTCAACCACGGCTCCACGGGCATGGGCAACAAGCCGGCGCTGTTCAAGGACACCTGGGCGCCCGAGCGCCTCGCCAAGTGGTTCACGCAGCGAGGCTGGCTTGTGGCGTTTCCACAGCGGCGCGGACGTGGCCAGTCGGACGGGCTGTATGACGAAGGCTTCACCCCCAAGCGCGAGCACTACAGTTGCGACCCGGCCCTGTCGCTGGCCGGCTTCGACCACGCGCTTGCCGATGTCGACGCCGCCGTCTCATCGCTGCAGAAGAACCCCGACGTGGACACGAAGCGCATGGAGATCGCCGGCCACTCGCGCGGCGGCATCCTCGCGATCGCCTATGCCGGCACGCGACCCGGCGTGTTCCAGGGCGCCATCAATTTCGTCGGCGGCTGGATGAGCGACCAGTGCCCCGATGGCACCGCGGATGCGATCAACCCCGTGAGCTTCACGCGCGGCGCCGCCTTTCCCCGTCCCACGCTCTGGCTGTACGGCGAGAAAGACAGCTTCTATGCGATGGCGCACAGCCGGAAGAATTTCGAAGCCTTCACGGCAGCTGGCGGCAAGGGCACCTTCGAGACCTATGCGCTGGAGCCCGGCACGAACGGGCACATGCTGATCGTGCAGCAAGGGCTGTGGGGCCCGGCGGTCGAGGCGTATCTTGCGAAGTGATCGCAGCACCCGGATCACCGCGGAACCCGGTCATGACGATCGGGTGCTGGCCAAAGCTGTCAATGCCATCTAGTCAGAGCCGCATGCGGCATGCGAACGGAACCGCGAATGAATTCCATCACTTCGACAACACTCGAAGGCCGGCTGCAGCCCCTAATGGAAACCGCAGGCATCCCGGGCGTGTCGATGGCCGTGCTGCGCCACGGAAAAGTAGACGCGCTGGCCGCCCTCGGGGTCAGGAACACGCTCGACAACGCACCCGTCAACATTCAGACCGTGTTCCAGGCCGCGTCGCTCACCAAGCCGATCGTGGCCTACGCCGCACTGCAGCTGGTGGACGCCGGCGAACTGACGCTAGACGGATCGCTGGCGCACTTCGTTCCGACGGTGCTGCCTGGCGATGCTGCATTCGCGGCCATTACCGCGCGTCATCTGCTGACGCACACCTGCGGCCTACCCAACCTGAGAGCGAAGAACCAGCCACTGCAAGTCCACTTCCGGCCCGGCGAGTGGTTCAGCTATTCCAGCGTCGGCTTCAACTACCTTCAATCCGTCATGACGGCGATCACTGGTGAGCCGCTCGAGGCAACGATACGGCAACTGGTGTTCGATCCGCTGGGCATGCAGTCGTCGAGCCTCGAACAGTCGGCCGGCTTCCAGGACAACCTCGCTGCCCCGCACGAAGGCGAAGCACCCGTGGACGTGCCGCGCTACCCAGCCAGCGCCTCTTTTTCGCTGCACACGACGGCGGCAGACTACGGCGCCTTTCTCGGCGCAGTGCTGCGCGGCGAGCGGCTGAAGGAAGCCACCCACTGCGCATGGCTGACCTGCCATGCGCATGTACCCAAGGAGAGCGCGGAGCGCCTGCGCGGCCAGCCCACGGAAACCGAACTGGATCCCGAGGTAGGTTGGGGCCTCGGCTGGGGGCTGGAGCCGAACCACGGCACCTTCTTCCAATGGGGGAAGATGGATGGCACCCGTGCGTTCGCCATGGGCAGCATGGCAGAGCAGTCGGCCGTCGTACTGCTCGCCAACAGCAACAAGGGGCTGCGGTTGATGCGCGAGGCCGCGGCATGCGCCCTGCCCGGCGCGCATCCCGCCATTCGATGGCTCAACGCATGCGTGTCCGAATGAATGGCTGCCAGGCGATGCGCTCGCCCCAGGTTCACAACCGCTCGACGATGGTCACATTGGCCATCCCGCCGCCTTCGCACATCGTCTGCAGGCCATAGCGCTTGCCGCGCTGGCCCAGCGCATGGACCAGCGTGGTCATCAGCTTGGTGCCCGACGCGCCGAGCGGATGGCCCAGCGCGATCGCGCCGCCGTTCACGTTCAGCCGGGCCGGGTCGGCGTCCAGCACCTGTAGCCAGGCCAGCGGTACCGGCGCGAAGGCCTCGTTTACCTCGTAGAGATCGATGTCGTCGATCTTCATGCCCGCCTTCTTCAGCGCGCGCTGCGTGGCGGGCAGCGGCGCCTCCAGCATGATGACCGGGTCGTGGCCCATCACGCTCATGTGGTGCACGCGCGCCAGCGGCTCCACGCCCAGCGTCTTCAGGCCGCGCTCGTTCACCACCATCAGGCCGCTCGCGCCATCGCAGATCTGGCTGGCGGTGGCCGCCGTGCAGCGCCCGCCTTCGGCGATGAGCTTGACGGCCGCGATGCTCTCCAGCGTGGCGTCGTAGCGGATGCCTTCGTCGGTGGTGTGCTGCTCGCCGGTTTCGGAACCGTCGGCCATGCGCACCGCCACGGGCACGATCTCGCGCTCGAAGTGGCCGGCCCGGGTGGCGGCGATGGCGCGCCGGTGGCTTTCGAGAGCATAGCGGTCGAGCTCGTCTTTCTCGATGCCGTAGTTCCTGGCGATCATCTCGGCGCCGGTGAACTGGCTGAACTGGACGTCGGGGTAGCGCTTCTGCATCGAAGGGCTCACGTAGAAGCCCAGGCCGTTCTTCAGCGGCAGCGTGGTGGGCAGGCCCATCGGCACGCGCGTCATGCTTTCCACGCCGGCGGCGATGACGATGTCCATGCTGCCCGACATCACGGCCTGCGCCGCGAAATGCAGCGCCTGCTGCGACGAGCCGCACTGCCGGTCGACCGAGGTGGCCGGCACCGACTCGGGCAAACGCGAGGCCAGCACCGCGTTGCGCGCGATGTTCGATGCCTGCTCGCCGGCCTGGCCGACGCAGCCCATGATGACGTCCTCGACCAGCGCGGGGTCGGCACCGGTGCGCGCCACCAGGGCGTCGAGCACCTGCGCGGCGAGGTCGGCCGGGTGCCAGCCGGCAAGGCGGCCGTTGCGCCGGCCTCCGGCGATGCGGGCGGCGGCGACGATGAATGCTTCGGGCATGGGGTTCTCCTGTGTTCGCAAGCTGGTTCGGGTCAGCGCGGCGCCATGCGAATGGCCCCATCGAGCCGCACGCTCTCGCCGTTGAAATAGCCGTTGGTGATCATCAGCTCCGCCAGCGTGGCGTACTCCGCCGGCTTGCCCAGCCGCTTGGGGAACGGCACCGATGCCGCCAGCGCGGCCTTCACGTTGTCGGGTGCGCCCTGCAGCAGCGGCGTGTCGAAGATGCCCGGCAGGATGGTGTTCACGCGGATGCCCTCGCCCATCAAGTCGCGCGCGATGGGCAGCGTCATGCCGACGATGCCGGCCTTCGATGCGGTGTAGGCGGCCTGTCCCATCTGCCCGTCCTGCGCAGCCACCGAGGCGGTGTTGACGATGGCACCGCGCTCGCCGTCTTCCAGCATGTCGAGCGTGAGCATGCCGGCCGCCGACTTGGCGATGCAGCGAAAGGTGCCGACGAGGTTGATCTGAATGATGCGGTCGAAGTTCGCGAGCGGAAAGTGCTTGATCTCGCCCGTCGTCTTGTCGCGGCTCGCGGTCTTCACCGCATTGCCGGTGCCGGCGCAGTTGACGAGCACGCGCTCCTGGCCATGCGCCGCGCGCGCCCTGGCGAACGCTGCATCGACCTGCTCTTCGGAGGTGACGTCGACCTTGCAGAACACGCCGCCCAGTTCCTTCGCCAGGGCCTCGCCCTGTTCGGCGTTGAGGTCGAACAGCGCGACCTTCACGCCATGGCCGGCAAGGCGGCGCGCTGTGGCGGCGCCGAGGCCCGAGGCACCGCCGGTGACAACGGCGCCAATGCTGGAATCGAGTTGCATCTCTGGGTGTCCTTGAGGTGTCTTTGCGGGTTTGTCCCCCGCCAGTTTAGGAAGCAGAATCGACCGCACACATCGTCGGAAACGACGGGATTTCGCCTCCGCATGCAGTCCCCCACACCCCGGATTCTCGAAACCAAGCTCAACCCACCGGCCTTCGTCGCCACGCAGGTGCCGCGCACGGCCATCGGCGAGGAGATCGCTGCGGCGGCCGTGAAGCTGGTGCTCGTGCGGGCGCCGGCCGGCTTCGGCAAGACGACGGCCATGGCGCAGATCCGCGAGCGCAGGGAGGCGCAGGGCGTGGCCACGGCATGGCTCACGCTGGACCGCGCCGACAACGACGTCTCGCGCTTTCTCCACTGCCTGGCCGAAGCCGTGCAGCGCATGGGCGTGGAAGAGCCGCGCGCCAACGCGCCCTTCGATGCGGTGGCCACACTGGCCGCGCACGACTCGCCTTTCACGCTGTTCCTCGACGACTTCGAAAGGGTGCAGGAGCCGGCGGTGCTGGGCGTGGTGCGCGAGATCGTCGAGCACCTGCCGCGCGGCGGGCAGATCGTGATCGGCTCGCGCAGCCTGCCCGACCTGGGCCTGGGGCGGCTGCGCGCGCGCGGCCAGCTGATGGAGATCGACACCGACCGCCTGCGCTTCAGCCTCGAGGAGACCAGCGCCTTCTTCGGGCTGCGCCAGTTGCATGCGGCCCAGGTGCTGCCGGCCGAGATGCTGTCGCAGCTGCACCGCAAGACCGAAGGCTGGGTGGCCGCGATCTGGCTCGCGTCGATGGCGCTGCAGCGGCATGGCACCGGGACCGGTTTTGTCGAACGCTTCTCGGGCTCGGACCGCGCCGTGGCCGACTACCTGGCCGAAGACGTGCTCGCGCACCAGCCGAAGGACATCCGCGACTTCTTGCTGCGCACCAGCATCCTGCGGCAGCTCGATGCATCGGTGTGCCAGGCGCTGTGCCCGCGCGTGGACTGTGCAGCCATCCTCGAACGGCTGGCCGCGTCGAACCTGTTCCTCACGCCCGTGAGCGGCGACGGCGGTGCGTGGCGCTATCACAGCCTGTTTGCCGACTTCCTGCGCGCGCAGCTGGCGCGCGAACTGCCTGGCGAGCTGGAGCGCCTGCACCTCGCGGCCTCGGGCTGGTACGAGTCGCACGACCGCCCCGTGCCCGCCATCGACCACGCGATCGAAGGCGGCGACCATCCGTATGCGCTGACCCTGCTCGACAGCTACGCGACGCAGTTCCTGGAGCAGGGCCGCATGCGCATGCTGGCACGCTGGTTCTCCGCCATTCCCGAACACCAGCTGCGCGAGCATCCGTTCCTGCAGCCCATCTCGCTGTGGGCCACCTGCTTCACGCACGGCCCGTGGGACGCGATGCGCCAGCTCGAAAAGTCGGGCTGCCTCGACAGCCCCATCGCCGAGGTGCGTGCAAGCGCCCACACGCTGGTGCCCCTGCTGCTGGCGATGCAGGACCGCCACGACGAGGCCTACGAGGCCGGCCGCCAGAGCCTGGCGCGCCTGCCCACCGGCCTGGCCTTCGCCGACAGCGTGCTGCTCAACGCCATGGCCCACATCCTGGCCGTGCGCGGCGACCCGCACGAGGCGCGGCGCCTGCTCGACGCGGCGCGGCGCGAGCAGGGCAACAGCACCTTCAACCGCATGTACACCGAGTCGCTGGCCGGGCTGTTCGACCTGCAGGAAGGCCGCTTGCGGCAGGCCACCGCGCGGCTGCGCATGGCGGTCGATTCGACGCATGCGGTGTCGTACAACCACAGCCACGGCAATGCGTGGGCGGGCGTGCTCTACGCGGGCGCCGTGTACGAAACCAACCAGCTGGTGCAGGCCGAGCATTTGCTGAACGTGTACCTGCCGCTGGCGCGCGACGTGGGCCTGCCGGACCACATGATCCTGAGCCACGTGATGCGCTCGCGGCTCGCGTTCCATGCGGGCGACATCGACGCCGCGTTCCAGGCGCTGACCGAGCTCGAATACCTGGGCCACCACCGGCAGCTGCCGCGCGTGGTGGCGGGCGCGAAGCTGGAGCGCTCGCGCATGCTGCTTCTGCAGGGCAACGGTCCCGCATCGCGCGACGAACTGCTGCGCGCCGACGACCCCGCGCTGTGGGACAGCGAGCGGCGGCAGCGCCTGCCTGCGCACGACCTCGACTACCTCGCGCTGGCAAAGGCCCGCTGGGAAATCGTCTTCGGCGATGCGCGCGCGGCACTGGGCGCGCTCGACGCCGAGCTGCATGCGGCGCTGGCCTCGGCCCGCAACCGGCGCGCGCTCAAGCTCAGGGTGCTGCGCGCGCTGGCGCTGCAACGCATCGGCGACGCGGCCGCCGCGATCGAGCAGATCGGCGGGGTGCTGCAGGCGGCGAGCCAGGAAGGATTCATGCGGCTGATCCTCGATGAAGGCCCGGTGGTGGGCACGCTGTTGCACCGTTATGCGGCGGCCATGCAGGAGGGCACGCGCGGCAGCAGCGATCCGATACTCGCCGATCACCTGCAGCGGCTGCTGCAAGCGGCCGGGCCGGCCGGCAGTGGCGAGGTGGAAACACCCGCGGCCGATGCGATGAAGGAGCCGCTGACCCGCAAGGAGATCCGCGTGCTGCAGTTGCTGGCCGAGGGGTACTCGAACAACGCGATGGCGGAAAAGCTGTTCGTGTCGGACAGCACGGTGCGCACGCACCTGCGCAACATCAACATGAAGCTGGATGTGAAGAGCCGAACGCAGGCGGTGGCGATTGCGCGCAAGCTCGGGGTGATCCGCTAGGCGGACTCTGCCCGTGCGTCGCGGCCGTTTTGCAGGGCCGGCAACCTTGTCCAGGATGACTCACTCCGGCGCCCCTCGATTACTACTGATTCCGGTGATTCCCCGGCCATTGGCCAATCCCTAGGATTCCTCCAGAGGTCAGAGTCTTCCAACTGCCGCGACAGCAGGCAACAGATAGCGAGTAAGGGAGCGGCGAAAGCCGGAGCCACCATGCCCAAAGGAACCCCGAATCCTGCCGCCATGTACGGCATCTATCGCCGTGCCTGGGGCTTCGAGGTGTCGATCGTGCGCAACGGCACGCGCTACTACAAGCAGTTCGGCCGCGCCAGCTACGGCAGCGAGGAACAGGCGCTGCTGCAGGCGCAGGACTGGCGCGACGGCATCGTGCGCAGCGTGCCGCCGGTGCCGCGGCGCACCCGGGCCGAGAAGCTGCGGATCAACAACACCACCGGCGTGTCCGGCGTCTTCTGCCAGGTCGCCCCGGACGGCAGGGTGCGGGCCTGGGTCGCCAAGACCTACATCGGGCACGACGAGATCCTGCGCACCGACTTTCCGGTGAACGCGGTGGGTGAGGCCGCGCAGGAGTTGGCCGTCGAGGAGCGGACACGGCAACTGGAACGCATGGCCGGGCTGGCCAGGCTGCATCCGGCCGAGGAAACGATCCGCAAGAGCCCGCCGGCCTTTCCCGCCGGGCTGCTGTCGCCCAAGCGCTCGAAGTCCGAGATCAAGCGCAGCACCAATTCCAGCGGCGTGAGCGGCGTGCACTTCAAGGCGCCCAACCCCGGCCACCCGGGCTACTGGCTCGCCATCACGTACACCATGGGCAAGGGCAGCGTGAGCAAGGCTTTCTCCATCAAGGAGCACGGCCCCGAGAAGGCCAAGCTGCTGGCCATCGAGGAGCGCGAGCGCCAACTCGAGCAGAAGCTGATGCCTGACACCGGCACGCTCGCCCCTTCCCTTCGGCGGGAAGCCAGCCGGCACGGCCAGGCCGCCGTCGAGGCGAGGCCGCAGCGGTGAGGCCCTTTTTCTGCATTTTTCGGTGCATGACTGCCTCCGCGGAGTTGTCATTGCGCTTCGGCCAAAATAGCTGCGAAATGCGTGCGCCAACGAGCGGCAGGCAACTCGGGGAGTCCATCGGAATCAGCACCGCTGAGAGCAGCATCACGTCGAGAATGCCCAAAGGAATCCCCAATCCGGCAGCCATGTACGGCATTTACTCCAGGCCCTGGGGTTTCGAAGTTTCCATCGTACGCAACGGTGTTCGCCACCACAGGCTGTTCGGCAAGGCCAGCTATGGCGGCGCGGAGCAGGCGCTGCTCCATGCGCAGGACTGGCGCGACTTCATCGTGCGCAACGTGCCGCCACAGGCGCGCCGCGTGCGGGCCGAGAAGCGCCGCGCCAACAACAGCACCGGCGTGCCAGGCGTGTTCCACCACCTGGCACCGGGCGGCCGGGTGCGGGCGTGGATGGCCAAGACCTACATCGCACCGGACGAAATCCTTCGCACCGACTTCCCCGTCGCGGAGTTGGGCGACGCCGCGCAGGCGCTGGCGGTCCAGGAGCGCGCGCAGCAGCTCAAGCGCATGACGGGGCTGGCGCGCATACACCCGGCCGAGGAGGCGATCCGCATGGGGCTGTCGGCCCATGCGCCCGGGCCGCGCACGGCCAAGCGCTCGAAGTCGGAGATCACCCGGCGCAACAACACCAGCGGCGTGAGCGGTGTCCACTTCAAGACGCCCAAGCCGAACCATCCCGGCTACTGGCTGGCCATCACCTACACCACGGGCAAGGGCAGCGTGAGCAAGGCGTTCTCGGTGAAGGTGCACGGCACCGACGTGGCCAAGAGCCTGGCCATCGCCGAGCGGGAGCGCCAGCTCGCCGACAAGCAGCGCACCGAGGAAGCCGCGGCGACTGCGGCCTCGCAGCGCACGGCCTCCGGCGCGAAACGGGCCGGCGGATGAGAGTCCTGCAAGAAAACGGCTGCGCGGAAGCGGCGAAGACCGGTGGCAGCCGCATGCACGGAGCGGCCCGCCCATGAAATACAAGCAGCTTCACCGCTTGCTGCGCGTGGCCTCGCACCTGCTGGATCAGGCCGCGGCGGATGTGCGGACGACCGATCTCGGTCCCGTGGACGAGAACATCCAGCGCATCGGCCGCGCGCTGATCGAGGTGATCGAGGTACAGCGGAAGATCTACACCGCGCAGCCCGAGCTGCAGCCCGGGTCGCTGGCCGCTTCGCCGCGCGAAAACGATGCCAACCGGCTCTTCACCCAGTTCACGCTGGAAGCGCTGGAGCTGGAAGACGCGGGCCATCCCGATGCGGCGCGCGAGAAGTACACGCAGTTCATCGGCCTCTCGCCGTCGTACCACCACCGCGAAATTGCGCGGGCGGAGATCCGACGGCTGTCCTGAACGCACTGCTCACAGCGCCCTCGAAATCACCTCCTTCATGATCTCGTTGGTGCCGCCGTAGATGCGCTGCACCCGCGCGTCGGCGTACATGCGCGCCACCATGTACTCGTTCATGAAGCCGTAGCCGCCGAACAGCTGCAGGCACTCGTCGACCACGCGGCCTTGCGCCTCCGAGCCCCAGAGCTTGGCCATCGAGGCGGTGGCGGTGTCGAGCCTGCCGGCCACGAGGTCTTCCACGCAGCGATCGATGAAGGCGCGGCCCACCTTGATCTGCGTGGCGATCTCGGCCAGCTTGAATCGGGTGTTCTGGAATTCGGCGATCGGCTTGCCGAAGGCCTTGCGATCGCGCACGTAGTCCAGCGTGGCCTGGTAGGCGCCTTCCATGGTGGCCAGCGCGCTCAGGCCGATGATGGTGCGCTCATAGGGCAGGTCGCTCATGAGCTGGAAGAAGCCCTGACCCTCAACGCCGCCGAGCAGCGCGTCGGCGCCCACGCGCACGTCGTCGAAGAAGAGCTCGGAGGTGTCCTGCGCCTTCATGCCGATCTTGTCGAGCACGCGGCCCACGCGGAAGCCCTTGCAACCCTCGGTCTCGACGATGAGGATCGAGGTGCCCTTGGCGCCCTGCGTCGGGTCGGTCTTGCACACCACCAGCACCACGCCGGCCAGGAAGCCGTTGGTGATGAAGGTCTTGGAGCCGTTGACGACATAGCCGCCGTCCTTCTTCTCGGCGCGCGTGCGCACGCCCTGCAGGTCGGAGCCTGCGCCGGGTTCGGTCATGGCGATGGCGCCGACCAGCTCGCCGCGCGCCATGCGCGGCAGGTAGCTGCGCTTCTGCGCCTCGGTGCCGTGGTTGAGGAAGTAGTGCGCCACGATGCTGTGCACCGAGCTGGCCATGCCGGTGAGCGCGCGGCGCGACATCTCCTCGTAGAACACGGCTTCATGGCGAAAGTCGCCGCCGGCGCCGCCGTATTGCTCGGGAATGTCCGCGCACAGCAGGCCGAGCGCGCCGGCCTTGCGCCAGACCTCGTGGCCCACGTGGCCGCGCCTGCGGGCTTCCTCGTCGTGCGGGAGCACTTCGGTTTCGATGAAGCGCACCACGTTGTCGCGGTACAGCTCCAGGTCTTCATCGCTCCAGGAGCGGCGGAAATCGATGGCCATGTCGCCTTTCTTCGTTTGTCGTCGGCTTGCTTCGTCAGGAAGCGCACAGCGGTGCGATGGCGTGGGCCGCCACGCCCCAGCGGCGCAGCACGGTCTCGCCGTCGTCGCGCGCGGCGGCCGGAGGCACGACCGGCGCGGTGCGGCTGAAACGCGGCGCGGGCGCGGGCTGCACCACGCCGCCCACGTTGGCGAAGGTGCCGCGCGCCACGTTGTGCGGATGTTCTGGGGCCTCGTCCCAATCGAGCACGGGCGCGAAGCAGGCGTCGCTGCCCTCGAGCAGCACGCACCACTCGTCGCGCGTGCGGGTGCGGAACAGGTCGGCCATGCGCAGCTTGAGCAGCGGCCAGCGGTCGGCGTCCATCTGCGCGTCGAAGGCGGGGTCGTCGGCGATGCCGCAGCGCTCGCGCAGGAGCGCGTAGAACTGCGGCTCGATGGCGCCCACGGCCACGTACCTGCCGTCGGCGCAGGCGTAGGTGTCGTAGAAATGCGCGCCGCCGTCGAGCATGTTCTCGCCGCGCTGGTTGCTCCACCGGCCGGCCGACTTGAGGCCGTACATCATGGCCGACAGCAGCGCCGCGCCATCGGCCATGGCGGCATCGACCACCTGCCCTTGCCCCGACTGCTTCGCCTCGTGCAGCGCGGCGAGGATGCCGAAGGCCAGCAGCATCGCGCCGCCGCCGAAGTCGCCCACGTAGTTGAGCGGCGGCACGGGCGGCTCGCCCGCGCGGCCGATGGCATGCAGTGCGCCGCTGATGGCGATGTAGTTGATGTCGTGCCCCGCGGCATGCGCCAGCGGGCCGTGCTGGCCCCAGCCGGTCATGCGGCCGTAGACCAGGCGCGGATTGCGCGCATGGCAGGGCGCGGGGCCGAGGCCCAGCCGCTCCATGACGCCGGGGCGGAAGCCTTCGATGAGCACGTCGGCCTTCTCGACGGCATCGAGCACGGATTGCGCCGCGCCTTCCGCGCGCAGGTCGGTCTGCAGCGTGCTGCGGCCGCGCGCGAGGATGTCATGCGCATCGGGCTGCGTGCCCGGGCGGGCGATGCGGATCACCTCCGCGCCCATGTCGGCGAACAGCATCGCGCAGAACGGGCCGGGGCCGATGCCCGCCATCTCGATGACCCGCAACCCCTGCAGTGGACCCGCCATGCCTCGTCTCCTTCGGCTCCGCGTGGAACGCCTGCCGTGTGGAGCCATCTTGGCGCCCAGGCGCCCCGCAGGCATCGTCGGAAGCGACGAATGCGCACGCGATGAGCCGCGCTTCGCGCCAATCACTAGCGCAGACTTTTGTTTTCATTTACTCGGGATAGTCCGATATCCCGCCGCGCCGGCAGATGTTTCAATTCGTACGGGAGTCGTTCCGGGCGTCACAGAAAAAGTGCGCCACCTTCGAAGGAAGCAACCTTGAGCTCTGTCATTCCCGGCTTCTCGCACGCCAGCGTCGAACGGCTGTGCGACTACGAACTGCCCGAACCACCGACCCCTGCGCTGCGGGAAGCGGCGGAACCTCCTGGGCCCGAGAACCTCGCCCTGGCCTGGTGGCTGTGGATGGACGAACTGGGCAAGAGCATGTTCAGGCACTACGACACCTGGCGCGACCAGCTCGGCCGTACGGCGGACGGCCCGGCCCGCAAGGGCTGAGCGCGTCGTTCAGGTCGCGACGGGTTCGCGCTGCGGCACGGCCTTCGCCGGCACGGGCATGTGCTTTGCCCAGTCGATGATTTCCAGCGTGCCGTCGGCATGCTCGGCCAGCGCGGTCAGGCTCTCGACCCAGTCGCCGTCGTTGCAGTAGAGGATGCCGTCGATGTCGCGCATCTCGGCGTGGTGGATGTGGCCGCAGACCACGCCCTGCGCGCCGCGCTTGCGGGCTTCGCGGGCCACGGCCATTTCGAAGTCGCCCACGTAGCTCACCGCGCGCTTGACCTTGCCCTTGAGGTACTTCGAAAGCGACCAGTACGGCAACCCCATGCGTGCGCGCAGCGAGTTGAGGTGGCGGTTGAGCTTGAGCGTGAATTCGTAGAGCGAATCGCCCACGTAGGCGAGCCACTTGGCGCACTGGATCACGCCGTCGAACAGGTCGCCGTGGATGATCCACAGCTTGCGACCGTCGGCGGTTTCATGAATCCATTCATCGGCCACGTCGATGCCGCCGAAGTTGTGGTGCAGGTACTTGCGCGCGAACTCGTCGTGGTTGCCCGGAATGAAGATCACGCGCGTGCCCTTGCGCGCCTTGCGCAGCAGCTTCTGGATCACGTCGTTGTGCGCCTGCGGCCAGTACCAGTGCCGCTTGAGCTGCCAGCCGTCGATGATGTCGCCGACCAGGAACAGGGTTTCGCACTCGGTGTGCTTCAGGAAGTCGAGCAGCGCACGCGCCTGGCAGCCGGGCGTGCCCAGGTGCAGGTCGGAGATCCACAGGGTGCGGAATTGCAGGGGTGGACGAGCGCGATCGTCGTCCTCCGGGTCGAGGGCCCGGGTCGCGGTGTCGCGCCATGCGCGAAGGAAAGCGTCGTCGCGTTGCATGGACGGGTAGGCTCCCACCACCGCGTGACCGCATGACGGCACTGCCGTGACATTCCGGTGACGCGCGGCCAGGCATTGGCTTCGCATTTCTCCCTCCCCCGGAACGGGAAGGAGCAAGACCCACTCAATCCACGCAGCGCTGGACTTCGACCGTCGAGTGGCGGATTTCCTCGTGCATCGAGAAGCAGGCGCGCACCTCGTCGGCCGTCAGCGTGGGCGAATGCGTCACCACCGTCAGCGCGCAGGCATACGCGTCGCGCCCCACGCGCCACACATGCAGGTCGGCCACGCGCGTCTTCGAACCGGCCAGCATCGTCTCGACGCCTTCGCGGATTTCTCCGGTGACGGGGTGGTCCATCTCGCGGTCGAGAAGCACCTTGCCGGTTTGCTTCAGCAGCCCCTTGGCCCAGACCGCCACCAGCACCGCGCCGACGATGCCCATCGCCGGGTCGAGCCAGGCCCAGCCGTAGAACCAGCCGCCGAGCAGCGCCGCGATGGCCAGCACCGAGGTGGCGGCGTCGGCGACGACGTGCAGGTAGGCAGAGCGCAGGTTCAGATCGTGGCCGTGATCGCCGTGTGCATGGTCGTGGTCGTGCCCATGTCCGTGGTCGTGGTCGTGGTCGTGCCCGTGATGATGGTGGTGATGCGCCCCGCCCAGCAGCCGCGCGCAGACCAGGTTGACCACCAGCCCCAGCACTGCCACCGAAATGGCTTCGGGGTAGAGGATCGCCGAAGGCGACCACAGCCGCTCCAGCGAGCCGGCCACCATCAGCACCGCGATGCCCAGCAGCACCAGCGCGCTCGCGAAGCCGCCGAGCACCTCGATCTTCCAGGTGCCGAAGGCGAAACGCGGGTCGCGCGCATAACGGCGTGCTGCCGCATACGCGAACGCGCTCAGCCCGATGGCCAGCGCATGCGAACTCATGTGCCAGCCGTCGGCCAGCAGCGCCATCGAATTGAACCACCAGCCGGCGCCGATCTCGACCATCATCATTGCGGCGGTGATCCACATCACGAGGCGCGTGCTGCGCTCGGCCGAAGAGGTGTCGGCGCCGAAATGATGATCGTGCTGCCAGGCGCTCAGGTCATGGGTGTGCATAAGGTTCAAGCTCCGAAAAGATCGGGCCCCTCGGCGCGGCCCGAAGGCGGCGCCACGCCCAGGTGCCGGTACGCCGCCAGCGTGGCGATGCGCCCGCGCGGCGTGCGCTGCAGGTAGCCCTGCTGGATGAGGTAGGGCTCGATCACGTCCTCGATGGTGTCGCGCTCCTCGCCGATGCTGGCCGCGACGTTGTCGAGCCCCACCGGGCCGCCGTCGAAGCGATGGATCACGGCTTCGAGCAGCTTGCGGTCCATCAGGTCGAAGCCCTGCGGGTCGACGTCGAGCATGGCGAGCGCCCTGTGCGCGATGTCTTCGGTGATGCGGCCATTGCCCTTCACGTCGGCGTAGTCGCGCACGCGGCGCAGCAGGCGGTTGGCGATGCGGGGCGTGCCGCGCGAGCGGCGGGCGATCTCGAAGCCGCCGGCCGTGTCGGTCTCGACCTTGAGCAGGCCCGCGCTGCGATGCACGATCAGCGCCAGCTCTTCGGGCGTGTAGAACTCCAGCCGCGCGACGATACCGAAGCGATCGCGCAGCGGGTTGGTCAGCATGCCGGCGCGGGTGGTGGCGCCCACCAGGGTGAAGGGCTGCAGGTCGAGCTTGATGCTGCGCGCGGCCGGCCCCTCGCCGATCATGATGTCGATCTGGTAGTCCTCCAGCGCGGGGTACAGGATTTCCTCGACGACCGGGCTCAGGCGGTGGATCTCGTCGATGAAGAGCACGTCGTTCGGCTCAAGGTTGGTCAGCAGCGCGGCCAGGTCCTTGGGCTTCTCGAGCACGGGGCCGGAGGTCTGGCGCAGGTTCACGCCGAGCTCGGCCGCGATGATGTGCGACAGCGTGGTCTTGCCCAGGCCCGGGGGGCCGAACAGCAGCACGTGGTCGAGCGCCTCTTTGCGCTTGCGCGCGGCGCCGATGAAGATCTCGAGCTGCTCGCGCACCTTGGCCTGGCCGACGTACTCGTCGAGCAGCTTCGGTCGAAGGGCCCGTTCGATCGCCTCTTCGTTGGGCGAAGCGGGGGCAGCGGACACCACGCGTTGGGGGGCGGGCGCGAAGTCGTCGGTCTGGATGGTCATTGCGAGGAGGTTCTTCGACGGCGAGTTTAGTGCCTGCCACACTGGCAGAATGCTCCGGCCGTGTATCCGGCCATATAACAAACGAGGAGAAGCCAGCACGTGTCGATCTACGAACTGAAGCCGCGTTTCCAGGCCCTGTTGCGGCCGCTGGTGGTCCGCCTGCATGCGATGGGCGTCACCGCCAACCAGGTCACGATGGCGGCATGCGTGGTGTCGGTCGCGCTCGGGCTCCGGCTCTTCTTCGCGGCGCCTTCTCTGCGCGCCTTCGCGCTCATTCCGCTGTGGATGTTCCTGCGCATGGCCTTCAACGCCATCGACGGCATGCTGGCGCGCGAGCACAACCAGCAAAGCAGGCTGGGCGCCTTTCTCAATGAACTGACCGACGTGGTCTCCGACGCAGCGCTCTACCTGCCCTTTGCGCTGGTGGCGCCGTTCAGCCCGTTCTGGGTCGGCGCGGTGATCGTGCTGGCCGGGCTGAGCGAATTCGCCGGCGCGCTGGGCCCCACGGTAGGCGCCTCGCGCCGCTACGACGGCCCGCTGGGCAAGAGCGACCGGGCCTTCGTGTTCGGCGCGCTCGGCCTGTACGTGGCGCTGGGCTGGCCGCTACCGGGCTGGACGGCCTGGCTGATGCCGCTGCTGGCCGCGCTGGTGGCCTGGACCACCGTCAACCGCATCCGCCGCGCGCTGGCCGAAGCCGACGCGGCCGGCCGCCACTGAACAAGACAAGATCCAAGGATCACAGGGATTCAATGAACGACACCACTCCACGCCTTGCCGCCGAGCATCACTTCCAGACGCACGACGGCGAATCGCTCTTCTACCGCCACTGGCCGGCCACCGGCGCCACGCGGCGCGGCGCCATCGCGCTGTTCCACCGGGGCCATGAGCACGGTGCACGCATGGCGCATCTGGTCGACGAGCTGGAGCTGCCCGACTTCGACTTCTTCGCCTGGGACGCGCGCGGCCACGGCCGCTCGCCCGGGCAGCGCGGCTACAGCCCCAGCTTCGGCACCTCGGTGCGCGACGTGCAGACCTTCGTGCAGCACATCGGCAGCGCGCACGGCGTGCCCGAGCAGGACATCCACGTCGTCGCGCAGAGCGTGGGCGCGGTGCTGATCGCCACCTGGGCGCACGACTACGCACCCAAGGTGCGCGGTCTCACGCTCGCCTCGCCGGCCTTCAAGGTGAAGCTGTATGTGCCGTTCGCGCGCGCCGGGCTCGGGCTGATGCACAAGCTGCGCGGCCTGTTCTTCGTCAACAGCTACGTGAAGGCGAAGTTCCTCACGCACGACCCCGAACGCATCGCAAGCTACGAGAGCGACCCGCTGATCTCCCGACCCATCGCGGTCAACATCCTGCTGGGCCTGTACGAGGCGGCCGACCGCGTGGTGACCGACGCCAATGCGATCACGCTGCCGGTGCAGCTGCTGATCTCGGGCGCCGACTGGGTGGTGCACCACAAGCCGCAACACCAGTTCTTCGAGCGCCTGGGCAGCGCGGTGAAAACCAAGACCGAGCTGCCGGGCTTCTTCCACGACACGCTGGGCGAGAAAGACCGGGCGCCGGCGGTGGCCTCGATCCGCGAATTCATCCTGCAGCGCTTCGACGAGCCGGCCGTGCCGGTCGACCGCCGCGAGGCGCACCTGAGCGGCGACACGGCCGACGAATCGCGCGCACTGGCCGAGCCGCTGTCGCCCCTGTCGCCGCGCGGCGCCTACTGGGCGATGACCCGCGCCGGGCTGAAGCTGGGCGGCACGATGTCCGAAGGCATCAAGCTGGGCCACGCCACTGGCTTCGACTCCGGCAGCACGCTCGACTACGTGTACCGCAACCACCCGCAGGGCAGCTCGGCCATCGGCCGCTCCATCGACAACACCTACCTGAACTCCATCGGCTGGCGCGGCATCCGCCAGCGCAAGATCCATGTCGAGGAGCTGATCCGCGTCGCCATGGAGCGCCTGGCCGAAATGCACCGCGAGGTGCGCGTGATGGACATCGCCGCAGGCCATGGCCGCTACGTGCTCGATGCGGTGCTCGCAAGCCCCGTGAAGGCCAGCTCGATCCTGCTGCGCGACTACAGCGACATCAACGTGCGCGACGGCCGCGCACTCATCGCCGAGAAGGGCCTGGAAGACGTCGCGCAGTTCGTGCAGGCCGACGCCTTCGACCGCATGAGCCTCGCCACCGTGGCGCCGCGCCCCACGCTGGCCGTGGTGTCGGGCCTGTACGAGCTGTTCCCCGACAACGAGATGGTGCGCCGCTCGCTCGCGGGCGTGGGTGATGCGGTGGAAGACCGCGGCTATCTCGTCTACACCGGTCAGCCCTGGCACCCGCAGCTCGAGATGATCGCGCGCGCCCTCACCAGCCACCGCCAGGGCGAAGCCTGGGTGATGCGCCGCCGCACGCAGCACGAGATGGACCAGCTGGTGGAGGAAGCGGGCTTCCGCAAGATCGACCAGCGGGTCGACGAGTGGGGCATCTTCACCGTGTCGCTGGCGGTGCGCGTCGCGCAATGACCGCCTCTGCGGCACGACGGCCCTGGAAGCGCGCGGCCGCATGGCTGGTGTTCTTGGGGCCGCTGTTCTATGCGACCTACGGCCTCGCCAACTGGTGGGCCACCACGCGCGCCAACGTTCCGTCGATGGCTTTCGAGTGGGAGCGGCAGTTGCCTTTCTGGCCGTGGACGATCTTCCCGTACTGGACGATCAACGTCTTCTACGCGCTGTCGCTGTTCCTCGCGCGCAGCCGGCACACGCTGGACCGGCATGCGCTGCGGTTGGTGACGGCCACGCTCATCGCCTGCAGCTGCTTCATCGTCTGGCCGCTGCACTTCAGCTTCGGGCAGCCGCCGGTCGAGGGGGCACCAGCCTTCCTGTTCAATGCGCTGCGCGGCTTCGACCAGCCGTTCAACCAGGCGCCCTCGCTGCACATCGCGCTGGCGGTCATCCTGTGGGACTGGTACCGCCAGTTCATTCGGCCCCTGTGGGCGCGGCTGGTGCTGCACCTGTGGGCCTTCGCCATCTGCGCCTCGGTGCTCACGACGTGGCAGCACCACTTCATCGACATTCCGACCGGCGCGCTGCTCGGCCAGTTCTGCGTGTGGCTGTGGCCGCTGGAGCGCGTGGTGTCGATGCCGCGCGCATGGTGCTGCACGCGGGACGCCCAGCGCTGGAAGCTGGCGGGGTTCTACGCGGCCGGCGCGGCGCTGCTCCTGGCTGCCGCGCTGCGTGGCGGCGGCGTCGCGCTGTGGCTCGCATGGCCGGCCGCATCGCTCGCGCTGGTGGCGCTGAACTACGCCGGCTTCGGCGCCCGCGGCTTTCAAATGGACGGCCATGGCCGCATGGCCTGGGCAGCGCGCTGGATGCTGGCGCCCTACCGGCTCGGCGCCGCCGTCAACGCCTGGCTCTGGACGCGCAGGCTGCCTGCCTCGGTCGAGGTGGTGCCCGGCCTGCGGCTCGGCCGCCGCCCGACGCACGCCGAATGGCTGGCCGCCGGGCAGCCCCGGCTGGTGAGCCTGTGCGCCGAGTTGCAGATGCCGGCCGTCGTGCCGCATGCGCGCTGCGTGCCGCTGCTCGACCTGACAGTGCCGCCCACCGTGCGCCTGCAGCGCGCGGCGGCCGTCATCGAAGGCCAGCGGCGCAGCGCGGATGGTGCGACAGTGTGGGTCTGCTGCGCGCTCGGCTTCTCGCGCAGCGCGGCCGCGGCGATCGCCTGGCTGGGCCGCTACGGCGCGGCCGGCGGTGCTGCCCAGGCCGAGGACGCGGTGCGCCGCGCACGGCCGCAGATCGTGCTGCGAGGTGCGTGGCGCCTGTCGCTGGAGCCCTTCAAGCCTTTGCCGGAGGTGCCGCCCCATGACCGATGACAACGAACGAACCACCTGCGCCGCGCTGGCGGGCCTGCTGCGCGCCATCGCGCTGCTGGCCCTCTGGGGCTTCGCGCTCACCTGCATCTCGGCGCTGGTGCTCGCGCTGACGCTGCGCTCGCTCTCGACCACAGCCACCATGGGCTTCGGCGCGGTCGTGATCCTCGGCGCGCTGGAGCGCTACTTCGCGTTCCGGTTGCGCTTCGACGAGGCCCTGTTCGACGGCCTCGCGCGCGGCACCGTCGCCTCGCTCGATGCGCTCGATCGCGCGCTCTCGGCCCTCGGGCTGCGCGAGCCGCCGCCGTCGCAGCACGCCCCCCGCCCGCTCGACGACCGCGTGCAGGGCACCCGCCAGCTCATGCAGCGCCACGCCATCGTGGTGGCCTGCCAGAGCGCCCTGTTCCTACTTGCCTTGATGACACAGGACTTGTCATGATTCTCCCCCAGGCTTGCCCACTGCGTGTGGCCTCCTCCCCCCTCGCCGGGGGCCGCACCGGCGGCCCGGCGAAGCCGGTTCCGCGGTGCGCACCGAACCAAGCGCGCACACCGGAGGCAGCACTTTGAGCGACAGGACAGAAAAGCCCGACAGCACGGTGCTGCGGCGCGGCCTCGCCGTCGTGGCCGGCAAGCTCATCATCGGCGCCGCCGGGCTGCTGACCGGGGTGCGCGCCATCTGGTCGGGCACCACGCCGAAGGCCGAGCAGACCCTGTACTTCGCCAACCACACGAGCCACGGCGACTTCGTGCTGCTGTGGGCCACGCTGCCGCCCGACCTGCGCGGACTCACGCGGCCGGTGGCGGGGCAGGATTATTGGGAAGCCTCGAAGCTGCGCAACTTCATCGGCAAGGACGTGTTCAACGCGCTGATGATCCGGCGCGACGGCTCGGGCCAGGGCGGCAACCCGGTCGACCAGATGAAGGACGCGCTGGAGGGCGGCGACTCGCTCATCATGTTCCCCGAGGGCACTCGCAACACGGGCGAAGACATCCTGCTGCCGCTGAAAAGCGGGCTGTTCCACCTGGCGCGCGCCTGCCCCCACGTGCGGCTGGTGCCGGTGTGGATCGAGAACCTGAAGCGCGTGCTGCCCAAGGGCGTGCTGGTGCCGATTCCGCTGGCCTGCACGGTGCGCTTCGGCACGCCGATCACGCTGGCGGAAGGGGAAGAGAAGGTGTCGTTCCTGGCCCGCGCGCGCGCGGCAATGCTCGACCTGCGCCCCGAATACGACCGCCTCGAACCCAACAGCAGGCAGGACGGAGGGACGGCCGCATGATCGAGCTCTCTCCTTTCGCGTGGACCACGCTCAGGCTCTTCGGTGGCGTCTTCGGCGTGCTGGTGCTGGCCTCGTCCATCGGCGCGCTGCTCAAGTGGCGGGTGGCGAGCGGCCAGCCGCATTCGGTGATCGACAACCTCAACTCGCGCGTCAATGCGTGGTGGGTGATGGTGGCGGTGATCGGCATTGCCTTCGCCTTCGGCAAGGGCGGCGTGATCGTATTGTTCTACCTGATCTCGTTCTATGCGCTGCGCGAATTCATCAGCCTGGCCTACACGCGGCGCGGCGACCACGCGGCGATCGCGCTGGCCTTCTTCGTCGCGCTGCCGGGGCAGTACTTCCTGATCTGGATCGACTGGTACGGGCTGTATTCGATCTACATCCCGGTCTATGCCTTCCTGCTGCTGCCCATCCTGGCGGCGATGGGCGGCGACACGCAGCGCTTCCTGGAGCGCACCTCGAAGATCCAGTGGGGGCTGATGGTGTGCGTGTTCTGCATCAGCCACGTGCCCGCGCTGCTCACGCTGCAGATTCCGGGCTTCGAGGGCCGCAACCTGCTGCTGATCGCGTTCCTCGTGATCGTGGTGCAGGGCAGCGACGTGCTGCAGTACGTGTGGGGCAAGCTCTTCGGCAGGCGCAAGGTGGCGCCCGAGCTGTCGCCTTCCAAGACCTGGGAAGGCCTGGTCGGCGGCGTGGCGAGCGCCACCGCGCTGGGCGCGGCGCTCTACTGGGCCACGCCGTTCAACCCGTGGCAGGCGGCGCTGATGGCGCTCACCATCTGTTTGATGGGCTTCTTCGGCGGCCTCGTCATGTCGGCCATCAAGCGCGACCGCGGCGTGAAGGACTGGGGTTCGATGATCGAGGGCCACGGCGGCATGCTCGACCGGCTCGACTCGGTGATCTTCGCGGCGCCGATCTACTTCCACGCGCTGCGCTATTGGTGGGTGCCGTGAGCACGGAACGCGTTCCGCACGACACGCCGATCGAGTGCAGCAGCGCTGCGTCGTGGGCGCGCTGGCTCAAGCGCCACCACGCCAGCGCCGCCGGCGTGTGGCTGCGCATCGCAAAGAAGGACAGCGGCATCGCCTCCATCGACTATCCCGCCGCGCTGGAAGAAGCGCTGTGCTGGGGCTGGATCGACGGCCAGCGCAGGAGCGAGGATGCGCAGTACTTCCTGCAGCGCTTCACGCCGCGCACCAGGCGCAGTATCTGGTCGCAGATCAACCGCGCCAAGGTGCTGAAGCTCATCGACGAAGGCCGCATGCAACCGGCCGGCCATGCCGAGATCGAGCGCGCGAAGGCCGACGGCCGCTGGGATGCGGCCTATGAGGGCGTCAGCGCGGCGACGGTACCGCCCGACCTGCAGGCTGCGCTCGATGCGAACAAGAAGGCCGCGAAGTTCTTCGCCACGCTCGATTCACGCAACCGCTTCGCGGTGCTGTTCCGTACCCAGGGCGCGAAGAAGCCCGAGACGCGGGCGCGGCGCATTGCGCAGTTCGTGGAGATGCTGGCCAAGGGAGAGAAGATCCATCCCTGAGTGCCCCTTCTGGGGCGCGTGCGAAGGCCACCGGGTGCTCCCCTCCGCGAATGTCTCCCGTCGGCGTGAGCGCGCCCTGAATCACGCTCACTTCGCCAGCGACTTCAACGCCAGCTTGATCCCCTCGCTCACGGTCGCATCCTTCGGCAGCGCCTTGAGTGCGAGCGCAGCTTCCTTATCGCTATAGCCGAGCGCGACCAGCGCCTGAAGGATGTCGGCCTGCGCGTCCGACGCCGCGTGCGCAGGCAGGCCGATGTCGGCACCGAGCTTGCCCTTGAGTTCCAGCAGAAGCCGCTCGGCGGTCTTCTTGCCGATGCCCGGGATCTTCACGAGCCGGCCCAGTTCCTGCGTCGTGATCGCCTGCGACAGTTCGCCCACGCTCATGCCCGAAAGCAGGCCCAGGGCCGTGCGCGGCCCCACGCCGGTGATCTTGATGAGCTGGCGAAAAGCCGCCCGCTCCTCGGCCGTGCCGAAGCCATAGAGAATCTGCGCGTCCTCGCGCACGACGAAGTGCGTGAGCAGCGACACGCGCTCGCCGGTGCCGGGGAGGTTGTAGAACGTGCTCATCGGCACATCGACCTCGTAGCCGACGCCGTTGCAGTCCACCACCACCTGCGGCGGATTGCGCTCAGCGAGCGTGCCGGTCAGTTTGCCTATCATGGGTGCCCTTTTTCCTTGAAATGTCCGGCGTGATTCTGCGACACACCTTTACCCCACTGAACAACTCGCGCCTCGGCCACCTGTGCGGACCTCTGGACGCGCACCTGCGCCGCATCGAGGAAGCGCTGGGCGTGAAGATCGCGCACCGCCACGAACAGTTCAAGGTCGACGGCCCCAAGGCCTCCGCGCAGCGCGCAATGGACGTGCTGCAGGCGCTGTACGAAATCGCCCAGCGCGTCATCGATCCGGCCGTGGTGCAGCTCACGCTGGCCGGCGACGGCTCGATGCTCGACGGCGACGACGACCTCGCGATGCTCGTCACCCGCCGCACCGACCTGCGCGCGCGCACGCCCACGCAGGCGCTGTACCTCGACAACATCGCCAAGCACGACATTACCTTCGGCATCGGGCCGGCCGGCACCGGCAAGACCTATCTTGCAGTGGCCTGCGCGGTCGATGCGCTCGAGCGCGCCGCCGTGCAGCGCATCGTGCTGACGCGGCCCGCGGTGGAAGCGGGCGAGCGGCTCGGCTTCCTGCCTGGCGACCTGACGCAGAAGGTCGACCCCTACCTGCGCCCGCTGTACGACGCGCTCTACGACCTGATGGGCTACGAGAAGGTGCAGAAGGCATTCGAGCGCAACGCGCTGGAAATCGCGCCGCTGGCCTTCATGCGGGGGCGCACGCTGAACAACGCCTTCGTGATCCTCGACGAGGCGCAGAACACCACCGTCGAGCAGATGAAGATGTTCCTCACGCGCATCGGCTTCGGTGCCAAGGCGGTGGTGACGGGCGACGTGAGCCAGATCGATCTGCCCAAGCAGCAGCTGAGCGGCCTGATCGATGCGGAGCGCGTGCTCAAGCGGGTGAACGGCATCGCGATCACGCACTTCACGAGTGCGGACGTGGTGCGGCATCCGCTGGTGGCGAAGATCGTCGATGCCTACGACGGCCAGCGCAAGCGCGCGGGAGGCCACTGAGATGGCCGCCTCCAGGCTCCCCGCACTTTCGCTCTCGCTGCAGTTCGGGCGCTTCAAGGGCGTGGAACGCCACCGCGCCGCGCTGCCGCGCCACAGCGTGACGCGCTGGATCCGCCATGCGCTCGACATCGACGGCGAGATCACCGTGCGCATCGTCGATGCCGACGAGGGCCAGCGCCTGAACCGCGAGTTCCGCGGCAAGGACTACGCGACCAACGTGCTGACCTTCGACTACGCGCAAAGCCCGCTGGTGATGGCCGACCTCGTGCTGTGCGCGCCGGTGGTGGCGCGCGAGGCGAAGGAAAACCGCAAGACGCTCGCCGACCACTACGCGCACCTGCTGGTGCACGGCACGCTGCATGCGCAGGGCTGGGACCACGAGACCAGCGAGGCCGACGCCGACGAGATGGAAGCCTACGAGATCGAGATCCTCGCGGGGCTGGGCATCCGCAGCCCGTACGGCAAGTAGATGGCGTCCGCTACGCCGCCATCTGCAGCGGGATGGTGACGGGCCCGTCGTTCAGCAGGTGCACCTGCATGTCGGCGCCGAACTCGCCGGTGGCCACCACCGGGTGCGCGGCGCGTGCCTGCGCCACGAAGTACTCGTAGAGCCGGCGTCCCTCATCGGGCGGCGCGGCCTGAGTGAAGCTGGGGCGGTTACCGGCGCTGGAATCGGCCGCCAGCGTGAACTGGCTCACCACCAGCAGGCCGCCGCCGATGTCCTGCACGCTGAGGTTCATCTTGCCGGCGTCGTCCGAAAAGATGCGCAGCTTGAGGATCTTGGCGAGCATGCGGTCGGCCAGCGCATCGGTGTCGCCGCGCTCGGCGCACAGCAGCACGAGCAGGCCCGAATCGATGGCACCGACGGTGCGGCCCGCAATATCGACGCGCGCATTCGCCACGCGTTGAAGAACAGCCTTCATAGGGGGTGATGTTCGCCGGCCTGGGTGGCGCGGGCTTCCATGGTCAGGGGCAGGAGCTGGATCGTGACGCGCAGGCCGGGCACCGCGTCCATCAGGGCCTGCTCCAGTTCGTCGCGCATGCTGGCGGCGTGCTGCAGGGTCCAGTGGCCGGGCACGTGCATGTGCAGGTCGGCAAAGCGGCGCTGGCCGGCGCTGCGCGTCACCATGTCGTCGAAGCGCAGCCGCGTGCCTTCGGGCATGCGGGCGGCAAACGCGTCGAGCGTGGCGCGCACGGTGGCAAGGGTCTCGGCGTCGAGCGCTTCGTCCATCAGACCCTGCGACGAGCGCCACACCAGCTTGACGCCCTCGCGCACGATGTTGAGCGCCACGCCGATGGCCAGCACCGGGTCGAGCCAGAGCCAGCCGCTGAATTGCACGCAGACGATGCCGACGACCACCGCGGCGGAAGTCCACACGTCGGTCATCAGGTGGCGGCCGTCGGCCTCCAGCGCGATCGAGCGATGCGTGCGGGCCGCGCGGAACAGCAGGAAGGCCAGGCCGGCATTGAAGCCCGAACTGATCACCGACAGCGCCAGGCCCCAGCCCAGTTGCTCGAGCGGCTGTGGCGTCAGCAGGCGTTGCACCGAGACCCAGAGGATCGCGATGGCCGCGCCGACGATCAGGATGCCCTCGAAGCCCGAGGAGAAGTACTCGGCCTTGTGATGGCCGTAGGGATGGTCGTCGTCGGCTGGCCGCTCGGCGATGGTCACCATGGCGAGCGCGAACATGGCGCTCGCCAGGTTCACGAAGGACTCCATCGCGTCGGAGATCAGGCCCATCGAGTTGGTCACGTAGCCTGCCAGGCCCTTGAGCACGATCGTGATCAAGGCCACGGCGACGGAAACGCGCAGCAGCGTCTTAGGGGTAAACGTCATGTAAAAATCATCGGAAATTGGGCAATAGGCCACACGAAAAGCGGTAAAAGGCCGCAAGAACTGCCTGAATTATCGGCCCCGTGTCTTCATGTAACGCCTTCGCATTAATATTCGCGACCATTGCGGAACACCGTTTCGCAGAGAGCCCCTTGATGATGAAAAAACTCGTGACCGCCTTGAGCGGCCTGGCCATTGTGGGCTCGGCCGCGCTGGCACAGGCCCAGACTCCTTCGACCGCCCCGGTGGCGGTTCCCGCTGCCTCGCCCGCACCCGCACCCGCACCCACACCCGCGCTTGCGCCTGCGGCCCCGGCCAAGGCCGATCCCCAGGCGGGCTTCGTGAAATCCGTGCGCGGCAACGTGCAACTGCTCAACGGCACCGGTGCCACGCGCCCCGCCAGCCCGGGCGATGCACTGGGCACCGTGGACCGCATCGTGACCGGCCCCGATTCGTCCGCCTCCGTGGTGCTGCGCGACGACACGACGCTGGTGGTCGGTCCCTCGTCGCGGCTCGACCTGAAGGAATTCCACTTCGACGGCACGACGTACGAGGGCGGCATGCTGGTCTCGCTGCTGCGCGGCTCCATGCGCATGATCACGGGCCTGATCGGCAAGACCAACCCCGACGCGGTCCGGGTCGAAACGCAGACGGCCACCATCGGCATCCGCGGCACTGACTTCATCGTGCAAGCCGACGGCAAGCCATGACGATCTCCTCCAGGTCCCGCCCCGCATCGCTCTTCATCGCCACGCTGGCAGCCGCGCTTCTTGCCGCCTGTTCGACGCCGGGCACGCGGGTGGTGCTGCTGCCGCAGGCCGACGGCAAGCCATCGGCGGTGGTGGTGCGCGCCAAGGATGGCGAGGAAGTGCTCTCCAAGCCCTACCAGCGCGCCACGGCCGCAGTGGGCGCAAGCGGCGCCCCGGCGGTCGACCAGGTCGATCCGGCCAAGGTACAGGCTGAAAACAAGCCGCTTTTCGACATGCGCCCGCCCCCGCCGCAGCGCTACACGGTGTATTTCGATATCGGTGGCACAACGCTGACCCCGGCATCGCAGCAGATCATGACCGAGGCATTGGCCGCTGCCCTGGCGCGCAGCGGCGGCGACATCGTGGTCACGGGCCACACCGACACCAAGGGCAGCGGCGAGCAGAACGACCAGTTGTCGCGCCGCCGCGCGCAGGAAGTGGTCCAGCTCTTCGTGGAGCGCCAGTTCCCGGCCAACCGCATCGAGGCCGTAGGCCGAGGCGAGCGCGACCTGGCCATTCCCACCGCCGACGAGGTGGACGAGCCGCGCAACCGGCGCGTCACCATCGAGGTGCGCTGAGCGGGCGCTCAGCTCAAGGTCACGCGGGCGAACTTGCGCTTGCCGACCTGAACCACGTAGCTGCCCGCAGGCAGCTTCAGGGCCTTGTCGCTGACCACGGCGGAATCGATGCGCACGCCGCCGCCGTCGATCAGGCGGTTGCCTTCCGACGCCGAAGAAGCGAGGTTTGCCTGCTTGAGGAGCTGGGCAATGCCCAGCGGCGCGCCCGGCAGCGACACCTCGGGAATCTCGTCCGGCACGCCGCCCTTGCTGCGGTTGATGAAATCCTGTTCGGCCGTATCTGCCGCCGCCGCGCTGTGGAAGCGCGCAGTGATTTCCTTCGCCAGCGCGACCTTGGCGTCCTTCGGATTGCGGCCGCCCTCGATCTCGGCCTTCAGCGCCGCGATCTGTTCCAGCGACTGGAAGCTCAGCAGCGTGTACCAGCGCCACATCAGGTCGTCGGAGATCGACAGCACCTTGGCAAACATGGTGTTGGCGTCCTCGCTGATGCCGATGTAGTTGTTCTTGCTCTTGGACATCTTTTCGACGCCATCGAGCCCTTCCAGCAGTGGCATAGTGAGTATGCACTGCGGTTCTTGCCCGTATTCCTGCTGGAGATGCCGGCCGACGAGCAGGTTGAACTTCTGGTCGGTGCCGCCCAGCTCGAGGTCGCTCTTCAAGGCGACCGAGTCGTAGCCCTGCATCAGCGGGTAGAGGAATTCGTGCACCGAGATCGACTGGCCGCCCTTGAAGCGCTTGTTGAAGTCGTCGCGCTCCATCATCCGGGCGACCGTGTACTTGGCGGCGAGCTGGATCATGCCGCGCGCGCCCAGGGGGTCGCTCCATTCGGAGTTGTAGCGGATCTCGGTCTTCTCGGGGTCCAGCACCAGGCTGGCCTGCCTGTAGTAGGTCTGGGCATTGGCCTCGATCTGCTCGCGGGTGAGCGGCGGACGGGTACTGTTGCGGCCGGAGGGGTCGCCGATGGTGGTGGTGAAGTCGCCGATCAGGAAGATCACCCGGTGCCCCAGGTCCTGCAGCTGGCGCATCTTGTTGAGCACCACGGTGTGGCCGATATGAATGTCCGGAGCGGTCGGATCCAGCCCCAGCTTGATGCGCAGCGGCGTCCCGGTGGCCTCCGAACGCTGCAGCTTGCGCACCCACTCGTCCTGCGGCAGCAACTCGTCGGCGCCCCGGAGGGATATTTCGAGCGCGCGTCCTACACTATTTGAGAGGGTGGTGGATGTAACAGATTCGGCGTTCATGGGCTTTTTTAGCTGACTTTGGGGGTGCCGAAGCTATACTCAGCCCGACTTGTCAAGCGCCGGATTCTAAGCGGCGCTTTTTTCCGCACCGTCTGCTGCCGCCCTGAACGTACTGGGCCTTGCAGCACGGATTTGCAGAACCTGAGCTGGAATTCACAGTTTGATCAACGGCATTCTTGCCGCCGAGGAGCTACTTGCTTCTCGCGTGGCCTATACATTCCGGACGTATCCCAAGCAGATCACCGCGCTCATCGCGGCGGCGCTGCTGAGCGCCGGCACCCTTGCGGTGGCATCGCTGGGCCCCGACGCCTCCGACCTCCCGGTCCACCAGATCCTCGAAGCGACGGCGCCGGTGTCGTTCGCCGACCAGGGTGAATCGCTCGAGAACTTCAGCTTCACCCTGTTCCGCACCGACGTTACCCGTTCGAGCGACACGGCCGAAGCCCTGATGAAGCGCCTCGGCATCTCCGACCCGGCCGCCACCGCCTTCGTGCGCGGCAGCGTCGAAGCCCGCAACGCGCTGTTCTCGCGCGCCGGCCGCACCGTGACGGCCGAGGCGACGCAGGAAAACCAGCTCAAGAAACTCAGCGCCCGCTGGATTCCCGACGGCGACGGCGGCTTCAAGCGCTTCGTCATCGAGCGCACGCCCACCGGCTTCGCCGGCGTGACCGAGCGCGACACGCTCACGCCGGGTACGCGCCTGGCGAGCGGCACCATCCGCACCTCGCTGTTCGCCGCCACCGACGACTCGCGCATTCCCGATGCGGTGGCGAGCCAGCTGGCCGACATCTTCGCGGGCGACGTCGACGTGCGTGCGCTGCGCAAGGGCGACCGCTTCGCCGTGGTGTACGAGACCTTCGAGGCCGACGGGCAGGCGCTGCGCAGCGGCCGCGTGCTGTCGGCCGAATTCGAGAACAACGGCAAGATCCACCAGGCCGTCTGGTTCCAGCCTCCGGGCGCGGGCCAGAAGGGCAGCTACTACCGCCCGAACGGCGACAGCCTGCGCAAGGCCTACCTGGCGACGCCGGTCGAGTTCTCGCGCGTGTCCAGCGGCTTCGCGATGCGCATGCACCCGATCCTGAACAGCTGGCGCCAGCACAACGGCGTCGACTACGCGGCGCCCACGGGCACCTCGGTGCGCTCGGTCGGCGACGGCACGGTCGATTTCGCCGGCACGCAGAACGGCTACGGCAACATCGTCATCATCAATCACCGCAACAACCAGCAGACGGCCTATGCGCACCTGAGCCGCATCGACGTCAAGGCAGGCCAGGCGGTGAGCCAGGGCCAGACGGTCGGCGCGGTGGGTTCCACCGGCTGGGCCACTGGCCCGCACCTGCACTTTGAATTCCGCGTGGGCGGCGTCTATCAAGACCCGGCATCCATCGCCCAGGAAGGCGGCGCGCCGATCACCGCGGCACTGCGGCCGGCCTTCGAACGCATCGCCGTGGGCGCGCGCACCGAGCTGGCAGCCGCCTTCTCGGTCATCCAGGCCAGCGCCGACTGATTCCGCCGCGCGGCAGGCGACCTCTCTCGAGACCCGATCCAGAGATGGCCGCCAAACTCTTCATCGGCCTGATGTCGGGCACCTCGCTCGACGGCGTCGACGGTGTGCTGGCCGACTTTTCCGGCGGCCGCATCGCGGTGCGGGCTTATGCCACGGCGCAATTTCCCGTGGCCCTGCGCGCCGAACTGCTGGCGCTGAACACGCCCGGCGACAACGAACTGCACCGTGCAGCACTTGCGGGCAACGGACTGGCCCGGGCGTACGCCGGCGTCGTCGCCCAGTTGCTGGCGGACAGCGGCATCGACGCCAGCGCCGTCGCCGCCATCGGCGCGCACGGCCAGACGGTGCGCCACCAGCCGCTCGAGTTCGACGAGGTCGGCTACACCCTCCAGGTCAACAATCCCTCGCTGCTGGCCGAACTGGCCGGCATCGACGTGGTAGGCGATTTCCGCAGCCGCGACCTCGCAGCCGGCGGCCAGGGCGCGCCGCTGGTGCCGGCCTTCCACCAGGCGCTGTTCGCACAGGCCGACGAGACGGTCGCGGTGCTGAACGTCGGCGGCATCTCCAACCTGAGCCTGCTGCCGGCCACCAATGCGGCCAGCGGCATCAGCGTGCTCGGCTTCGACTGCGGTCCGGGCAATGCGCTGATGGACCACTGGTGCCAGACCCACCAGGGCCAGCCCTTCGACCGTGGCGGCCAATGGGCCGCCAGCGGACAGGTGCTGCCCGATCTGTTGGCGCAAATGCTGGCGGACCCGTACTTCGCCAAGGCCCCCCCGAAAAGTACCGGGCGCGATCTGTTCAATCCGACCTGGCTGGCCGCGCAGCTGGGCACGGTGGCGATGGCGCCTGCCGATGTACAGGCGACATTGGCCGAACTGACCGCTCGTGCCTGCGCAGCAGATGTAAGTGGCTATGGAAAGGATAGCAACCTGCTGATCGTGTGCGGAGGCGGCGCCCTCAACGACCACCTGCTGGACCGCCTGCGCGCGCTGCTGCCCGGCGTCGACGTGGCGGCCTCGACCGAACACGGCCTGCCGCCCCAGCAGGTCGAGGCGGCTGCGTTTGCATGGCTGGCCCGCGCCACCATCCGGCGCGAGGCGGGCAACCTGGCCAGCGTAACCGGCGCCCGCGGGCCGCGGGTGCTCGGCGCGATCTACCCTGCCTGAAACGGATCAGCCCTGGCCGGAAACCTCCGGCTGCGCAGGGCGCGTCGCGCGCACTTCTGAGGGCAGATGCCAAAAGATCAGCGCAGAAGCCACCGTGATCAGCCCCATGCTTGCGAAAGTGGCCTGGAAAGCATCCAGCGTGTGCGCCGGCGTCTCAGTGCCGAAAATGCCGTTGTAGCCTGTCAGCACGGCGCCCGCGGCGGCAACGCCCAGGCTCATTGCGAGCATCTGCACCATCGACAGCAGGCTGTTGCCGCTGCTGGCCATGCTGCCATCCAGATCCTTCAGCGTGATCGTGTTCATCGCGGTGAACTGCAGCGAATTGACCGCGCCGAAAGCCAGCAGCTGCAGCACATGCAGCGCCATCGGCTGGCCCGGCGCCGTCAGGCCGAAGCTGGCCATCGTGCAGCCCACGAGGATGGTGTTGGTCACCAGCACCTTGCGGTAGCCGTGGCGCGTGATCAACGGCGTGGCGAAGCGCTTCATGGCCATGCCCGCCAGGGCGATCGGCAGCATCATCAGACCGGCGCGCACCGGCGAATAGCCCATCGACACCTGCAGCAGCAGCGGCACCAGGAAGGGCATGCAACTGCTGCCCAGCCGCGAGAACAGGTTGCCGATCAGGCCGATGCTGAGCGTGGGCACATGGAAGAGCGAGGGCGCGAACAGCGGCTCGGGCGTGCGCGCGGCGCGCAGCCAGTAGCCGGCGATGCTGGCGAAACCGAAGATCAGCACGACCATCACGCCGCCCTGGTGCAGGCCCGCGCCGTCGAGCGAAAGCGAAATCGCCACCATGCCAAAGGCCAGCATCGCGTAGCCAACGCTGTCGAAGCGCTTCTGCACGGCACCGCGCAGGTCGGGCATGTACTTGAGCGTGGCAATGCAGCCCAGCAACCCCACGGGTACGTTGATCAGGAAGATCCAGTGCCACGAGGCGTACTGCACGAGCCATCCGCCCAGCGTGGGGCCCAGCAGGGGCCCTATGAGCCCCGGGATGGCGACAAAGCTCATCGCCTGCAGGAACCCTCCGCGCGGCACGGTGCGCAGCAGCGCCAGGCGCCCCACGGGCAGCAGCAGCGCGCCGCCCAGGCCCTGCACCACCCGCGCAGCCACCAACTGGCCCAGCCCGTGCGAGAGCGCGCACAGTACCGATCCGGCGGCGAACAGCACGATGGCTGAGAAAAAGACACGCCGGGTGCCGAAGCGGTCGGCGATCCAGCCCGAGGCGGGAATCAGCATCGCCATGGTGAGCGCATAGGCCACCACCACCGACTGCATGCGCAGCGGGCTTTCGCCGAGGCTCGCGGCCATCGCCGGCAGCGCCGTGTTGATGATGGTGGCGTCCAGCGTCTGCATGAAGAAGCCGACCGCGACGAGCCACAGCAGGCTCTTTTGAACGGGATCGGCGGCGGCATCGGCCTTGAAGGTCATGGGCAAGGGAATGAAGCAGGAACTAAAAAGCCGCCCGGAGGCGGCTTTTGGGGGGAAGCTGGGTCAGCAGCATCCAGGCATCAGGCCGAGAAGCTCGATCCGCAGCCGCAAGTGCTGGTGGCGTTCGGGTTCTTGATCACGAACTGGGCACCCTGCAGGTCTTCCTTGTAGTCGATCTCGGCGCCGACCAGGTACTGGTAGCTCATGGCGTCGATCAGCAGCGAGACGCCGTTCTTGGTCATGGTGGTGTCGTCTTCGTTGGTGATTTCATCGAAGGTGAAACCGTACTGGAAGCCGGAGCAGCCGCCGCCCTGCACGAACACGCGCAGCTTCAGGTCGGGATTGCCTTCCTCGGCGATCAGGTCGGCGACCTTGGCGGCCGCGCTGTCGGTGAAGACGATCGGCTCGGGCATCTGGGTCTGGATGTTTTCGGCAACGGCGCTCATGGGGTGATAACTCCTAGGGGGCCGGACATGCGGCCAATGAAACGAATGCTACTGCAATGCCGCATTCCCGGCAGGCCGGGTGTGGCGTGCACCCCAATGCAAGTGGGGTCGGACGCCCCCCGCACCAAGGGGCAGCTCCAGCGAAAAGGCACCCGAAGGCGGCCCCGGTAACGAAAAAGCCGCCCGAAGGCGGCTTTGTGTTCGCAGTGAACAGATCAGCGCTTGCTGAACTGCTTGCGACGACGGGCGGAGTGCAGACCGACCTTCTTACGCTCGACTTCACGCGCGTCGCGCGTCACGAAGCCGGCTTGGCTCAGCACGGGCTTGAGCGTCGCGTCGTAGTCGATCAGCGCACGGGTGATGCCGTGGCGCGTGGCGCCGGCTTGACCCGATTCGCCGCCACCGTTCACGTTGACCATCACGTCGAAAGCTTCGAGGTTGTTGGTCAGCGCCAGGGGCTGCTTGGCGATCATGATCGAGGTTTCGCGGCCGAAGAACTCTTGGATGTCCTTGCCGTTGACCGTGATCTTGCCGGTGCCTTTTTTCAGAAACACGCGGGCGACGCTGGATTTGCGACGGCCGGTGCCATTGTTCCATTCACCAATCATTCTCAAGGCTCCTTACAGTTCCAGCACTTTGGGCTGTTGGGCGGTATGCGGGTGCTCAGCGCCACCGTACACCTTGAGTTTCTTGATCATCGCGTAACCGAGCGGGCCCTTGGGCAGCATGCCCTTGACAGCCTTTTCCAGGGCGCGGCCCGGGTGCTTGTTCTGCATGTCGCGGAAGTTCGTCGCCGTGATACCGCCCGGGTAGCCCGAGTGACGGTAGTACACCTTGTCGATCGACTTGGCGCCGGTGACGCGCAGTTGCGCGGCGTTGATGATGACGATGAAGTCACCGGTATCGACGTGAGGCGTGTAAATGGCCTTGTGTTTGCCGCGCAAACGGAGAGCAACTTCGCTGGCTACTCGTCCGAGGACCTTGTCGGTCGCGTCAATCACAAACCACTCGTGCGTCACGTCAGCGGGCTTGGCGCTGAACGTTTTGGTCATGAGTTTTTCTCTTGAAAAGAGGGTTTGGCGGGCCCTTTTCCACGGTCGGCGTTCCTCTGACGGGAATCTCTTAGGTGGGTTTAAAGTCCTCGCCGCGGGGCCACAAAAACGCTGCGAAGCCCGCGATTATATAAAGAATGGCCCTGTGCTGGCAAATTCGCATATGCAGGGCCCAACACCGTTACCATCCTCCCCCTATGTTCAGTTACCGCCACGCCTTCCATGCCGGCAACCACGCCGACGTGCTCAAGCACACGGTGCTGATTGCCACGCTCGACCATCTGCTTGAAAAAGAGGCGGCCCTGACGGTCGTCGACACTCATGCCGGCGCCGGCCTATACCGGCTCGACGGCGACTACGCCGGCACCAGCGGTGAAGCGGCCGACGGCATCCTGCGGCTTCTTTCGGGCAAGAAAATACCCGATGCGCCAGCCCCCGCCGCGAAGTCCGCTACCAAAAAAGTAGCGCCTGAAGCCGAAATTCCAGTCGCCGACGCCATTGCGCGCTACCTGGAAGTGATTCACGACTTCAACCCCAACGGCGGAGCCCGCGTCTATCCCGGCTCGCCATTCATCGTGCAGCACCTGCTGCGCGACCACGACAGGCTCAAGCTGTTCGAGTTGCACCCGACCGACGGCCGCGCGCTGAGCGCCAACATCGCCCAGCTCGAGGCCGGCCGCCAGATCGCCGTGTTGAACGAAGACGGCTTCGGCAGCGCCACCAAGTTCCTGCCGCCGCCCTCGCGCCGCGCGCTGGTGCTGATGGACCCGAGCTACGAGATGAAGACCGACTACGGCCGCGTGCTCGACTTCGCGGCCGAGGCGCTCAAGCGTTTCGCCACCGGCACCTACGCGGTCTGGTATCCGATCATTCCGCGCCCCGAGGCGCACGACCTGCCGCGCCGGCTCAAGACCATGGCGACGAAAGCCGGCAAGTCCTGGCTGCACGCCACGCTGACGGTCAAGTCCAGCAAGATCACGACGGACGCATCGGGCGAAACGCACCGGCCGGGGCTGCCGGCCAGCGGCATGTTCCTGATCAACCCGCCGTACACGCTGAAGCCGCTGCTGGCGGCCGCCCTGCCGCAGTTGGCGGAGCGCCTGGCACAAGACCGGCACGCCGCCTTCTCGCTCGATTCGGGCGGCTGAGCCTTCCGGCCCCTATCTCCGGCGGCGGGGCGGCACGACCGCCTTGCGGCGTGCGGGCGCCGGCGACCTCGCCCGTTGCGGCGCAGCCGGTACTGTTGCGGACGCCAGCACGTCGCCCGCCTCCACCGGCAATCCGCCGCAACGCATCCCCTCGCGATCGACGACCGTCAACGCCACCTGCTTGATGCCCATGCTCGTCAGGCCGATGCGGTCGGCCGCCGCGCGGCTCAGGTCGATCACGCGACCTGCCGCGTACGGCCCGCGGTCGTTGATGCGCACCAGCACCTCGCTGCCGTTGACGAGGCTGCGCACGCACACGCGCGTGTTGAAGGGCAGGGTCTTGTGGGCCGCCGTCATGGCTGCCATGTCGAAGCGCTCGCCGCTGGCGGTCTTGCGCTGATGGAATTGAATGCCGTACCAGGAGGCACCGCCGCGCTCGAAGATTTCCCGCGTGCCCTCATCGCCGGGCACGCCGTCGTCCGGCGGCAGTTCGCCCGTGCCGGACACCGCAAGGTCATAGCGCACCGACGGCACGCTCGAACGCGCCGCCGCGCCCGGAGGCACCGCGATGGCGCGAGGCAAGGGCGTCAGCTTCGCCGTCGCCCCGCCTTCGGCGTCGGTCGCAGGTGGCATGGCGCAACCCGCGAGAACGCAGGTCGCAGCGACGAGCGCTGCACGAAGCCCCGCGCCCCCACTCAATCGAGGCGCTCCAGCACAGCCAGCGTGGCCGCCGACTGGTTCATCGTGTAGAAGTGCAGCGCCGGCGCGCCGCCTTCCTGCAGACGCGCGCACAGGTCGGTGACCACGTCGAGACCGAAGGCCTTGATCGACGCCGTGTCGTCGCCGAAGCCCTGCAGCCGCAAACGGACCCAGCGCGGAATCTCGGCGCCGCAGGCGTCGGAAAAACGCATGAGCTGCGTCGAGCTCGTGATCGGCATGACGCCCGGCACGATCGGCGTGTCAAGCCCCAGCTTGCGCACGTCGTCGACGAAGCGGAAGTAGGCCTCGGGGCTGAAGAAGTACTGCGTGATCGCAGAGTCGGCGCCCGCCTTCACCTTCGTGGCAAAGGCCTGCAGGTCGGCTTCGGGCGAGCGTGCCTGCGGATGGACCTCGGGGTAGCAAGCCACCTCGATGTGGAAGTCGCGGCCGGTCTCTTCGCGGATGAAGGCAACGAGGTCGCTCGCGTACAGGAACTCGCCGCCCATGCCATAGCCGCTCGGCAGGTCACCGCGCAGGGCCACGAGGCGCTTGACGCCCATGGCCTTGAGTTCGGCGAGTTGCTCGCGCACCGTGGCGCGGGTGGCGCCGATGCACGAGAAGTGGCTCGCAGCGTCCACGCCTTCGGACAGGATCTCCTGCACCGCACCGAAAGTGCCCTGGTGCGTGGAACCGCCCGCGCCGTACGTGACCGAGCAGAACTGCGGCTTGCGCACATACAGCTGCTGGCGCGCGGCGCGCAGCTTGACCGCGCCCTCGGGCGTCTTGGTCGGGAAGAATTCGAAACTCAACGGAAGGCGCACCTGCGTCTCCTTAGGAACCGTCGTTAGCGCCGTGAACAGCGCGAACGGCGTGAATGAAAAACTCGCGGTTGCCGTCGCCCCCGGCGATCGGGCTGTCGAACCATTGCAGCACCCGCAGGCCCAGCGCCTTGCAGGCATCGTGCAAGCGCTTCTCGACCACCGCGTACATCGACTCGTCGCGCACGATGCCGCCCTTGCCGACCTGGCCGGGCTGCAGCTCGAACTGCGGTTTCACCAACATCAGCAGGTGGCCGTCGTCGGCCAGGAACTCGACGACCGCCGGCAGCACCAGCGTGAGCGAGATGAACGACAGGTCGCCGACGATCAGGTCGAAGCGTGGATCGAATGGTTCCCCGCCCTCTTCCTGCAAGTCGTCAGCCGAGAGCGCGCGCGCATTGACGCCTTCGATGGGGACCACGCGTTCGTCCTCGCGCAGCTTCGCATGCAGCTGCCCGTGGCCGACATCCACGCCGACCACTTTGGCGGCGCCGCGCTGCAGCAGGCAGTCGGTGAAACCGCCGGTCGACTGGCCCACGTCGAGACACACTTTGCCGGAGGGATCGACACCGCTCACGGCAAGCGCGCCTTCGAGCTTGAGCCCGCCGCGCGACACATACCGGGCCTCGGCCGCATCGACCAGCTCGAGCTCGGCCGATTCGGGCACGTCGTCCTTGTTTTTGGCGACGGAACGCCACGCGTCGCTGGTGCCCGCGTCGCGCCATCGCAAGCCGCCGGCGATGAGCCGCACAGCCTGCGAACGCGACGCGGCCAGGCCGCGCTCTACCAACAGTTGATCGGCGCGCATGCGCTGTCGATCAGTAGCGGTACGTGTCCGGCTTGTACGGACCGTTCTTGCTCACGCCGATGTAGGCGGCCTGCGCGTCCGTCAACTCGGTGAGCATGGCGCCGACCTTCTTCAGGTGCAGGCGCGCGACCTTCTCGTCGAGGTGCTTGGGCAGCACGTAGACCTTGCCGGCCTGGTAGGCGTCGGGCTTGGTGAACAGCTCGATCTGGGCGATGGTCTGGTTCGCGAACGACGACGACATCACGAAGCTCGGGTGGCCCGTGCCGCAGCCCAGGTTCACGAGGCGGCCCTTGGCCAGCAGGATGATCTTCTTGCCGTCCGGGAAGGTGATGTGGTCGACCTGCGGCTTGATTTCTTCCCACTCGTACTTCTCGATCGACGCGACGTCGATCTCGTTGTCGAAGTGGCCGATGTTGCAGACGATGGCCTGGTCCTTCATCTTGACCATCGTGTCGTGCGTGATGACGTCCTTGTTGCCGGTGGTGGTCACGAAGATGTCGGCCTTGTCGGCGGCGTATTCCATCGTCACGACCTTGTAGCCTTCCATCGCGGCCTGCAGCGCGTTGATCGGGTCGATCTCGGTCACCCACACCTGCGCCGACAGCGCGCGCAGCGCTTGTGCCGAGCCCTTGCCCACGTCGCCGTAGCCGGCCACGCAGGCCACCTTGCCGGCGATCATCACATCGGTCGCGCGCTTGATGCCGTCGACCAGCGATTCGCGGCAACCGTACAGGTTGTCGAACTTGCTCTTGGTGACCGAGTCGTTCACGTTGATGGCGCGGAACAGCAGCGTGCCCTTGGCGCTCATCTCGTTCAGGCGGTGCACGCCGGTGGTCGTCTCTTCGGTCACGCCGATGATCTCGGCCGACTTGCGGGTGTACCAAGTGTTGTCCGCGGCCAGCTTGGCCTTGATGGCGGCGAACAGGATGCGCTCTTCCTCGCTGGTCGGGTTGGCGAGCACGCCCAGGTCCTTCTCGGCGCGCTGGCCCAGGTGCATCAGCAGCGTGGCGTCGCCGCCGTCGTCCAGGATCATGTTCGGACCTTCGCCCTTCGAGCCCTTGGGGCCGAAGTCGAAGATGGCGTGGGTGTAGTCCCAGTAGTCCTTCAGCGACTCGCCCTTGATGGCGAACACCGGCGTGCCCGCAGCGGCGATGGCCGCGGCGGCGTGGTCCTGCGTCGAGAAGATGTTGCACGAGGCCCAGCGAACGGTCGCGCCCAGGGCTTGCAGCGTCTCGATCAGCACGGCCGTCTGGATGGTCATGTGCAGCGAGCCCGTGATGCGTGCGCCCTTGAGCGGCTGTGCCTTCGAGAACTCCTCGCGGATGGCCATCAGGCCGGGCATCTCGGTTTCCGCGATCTTGATTTCCTTGCGGCCCCAGGCAGCGAGGGACAGGTCGGCAATCGCCTGGTCGGCGGTCGAAACGGGGGTGGGCTTGAGAACGGCGCTCATGGGAACTCCAACAAAACTGGTTTGAAAGATGCCACTGCCTACGGGGAAAGACTCACCGCGAGAACAGCGGGTGAGCGTGGTTGCGATGTGGTCCGAGCCTCACGCCTGGCGGCGCTGCAACGCTCCTCGGAACGGCGGATTGTAGACGGGGCGGCCGGTCCTGCAAGGCGATAGAGGTTTGTCGGGATTTTCACAATCGCGCAGTAAAGACACTCTGTTACGATAAATCGAGGATTGCAAGCGGAGGGCTTGCATAGAACAAACACCAACAAGGGAGTCGCCATGAGGTCTCGGACACAAGTCCTGGTTGCATGTCTGGCCGGCCTGCTGGCAGCCTGCGGCGGAGGTTCCGGCGGATCAGCCTCAGGCGGCCTCGGCGGCGCCGGGCTGTCGTCCGGTTCTTTGAAGACCGATACCGCATTGCAGGCGGTGAGTTCCGCGGAGGCCGAGCCTTCGCTGATCGCAGAAGGTGTCGACCCCAACACACCGAAGCAGGCGCGCCTCGACCTCTCCGGGCGAGCACCGGGCGATGCGCGCAACGGCGTCTACCGCATTTACGCCGCCAACGGCTCACAGCAGATGCTGTCGATCAATTTCGACACCATGAGCTACACAGTGACCGACGGCACAGGCGATGCGACCTCGGGCAGTTTCATCAACGACGTCGCCGAGACCGGCACCTACGTTTTTCTGAACAGCCGAGTGGCCGGCAGCGTGAACAATGCGCGCTTTCGGATTGCGCAGGACGTGGTGGTCGGTGGCTTCCCGTTCGCTGCGCCTTACTCCAATCCGGCGACCTACGCCGTTCAACCGTTCCTCGCAGTCCGTTCCTTCGTGACCGATGCGGCGCAACTCGATGGCACGTACAACCGCTTCGGCATCAGCCGCAGCAGCCTCGGCGTTGCGGACTCCCAGATCCTGCAATTAAAGATCTCGCAGAGTGGCCGTCTGCTCGAGATGTGCTTCGACAACGCCATCAACCGGATCGAGAACTGCCCCCAGTCTTCGAAACGGTCGTACACCATCACGGCGGATGCTTCCGGTCTCTGGCGTGGCACGAACCCGGCCGACACCACCGACCAGCAGACCTTTCGCATGGCGCGTATCGGTGACCAGAACGTCTATCTCACCGCCGGGACGTCGTTCAGCCCGTCCAACCAACAGGCGCTGCGCATCGGCCTTCAGGATTCGACGGCATGGCCCGCCAGCCGGGCAATCGGCTTGTCGACGGAAAAAACCTGGGGCGTAAACAATCTGAGCAGCGCGCTGTCGACGCGCCGGAGCATCACGCCGGACGGCGTTTTCGGCACCCTCGAACTGCCCATCACCACGATGGGAGGAGGACCTGACGGTATCCGCGGACTCAACCTGTCCGGCGACCATAAATACTACGTCATGCAGAACGGCCTGCTCTCCGTGATCGTCGGAACACGCAACGCCAACACCCAGGGCTACATCCAGATCAATCTGCTCGACACCGGTGCCGAACAGGATGCGCGAAACGGTCGCTACAAGGTGTTCGCAACCAACGGAACTCGGCAATGGCTCGCGCTCAACATGGACACAGGGCGCTACGAGATGACGGACAGCGCCGGCGCGGTCAGCGCGGGCACCCTTGCCAGCGACCCATCGGAAAGCGGCACGTATGTCTTCACCAGCGACCGGATCACGAGCGCGGCGAACACCGCGCGCTTCCGCCTGGCCACAGACACGGTCGTCGGAGCCTTCCCATTCGCCGTCACTCAGGCGGCAACGACGAGCTATGCGGTGCAACCCTTCGTCGCCTCGCGCGCCCTCGAAACAGACGCGGCCGCGCTGGACGGGGTCTACAACCGCTTCGGTATCGATGTCGCGTCGGCATCCGCCAGCTCTACGATCTCGCAGTTCCAGATATCGAGCAACGGCTCGACGCTGATTCGATGCACCAACAACACGATCTACAAGATCAGCAATTGCCCGAGTGAATCGTTGCAGACCTGGACCATCTCGGCCGGAAGCACCGCAAACACCTGGACGATGACCGAAGTCACTAACCCCACCAACTATTCGATCTTCTCGGTGGCGCGACTCGGCAATCAGAAGATCTTCCTGATTGCCGGCAAGTTGGCCACAGACCCACTGGCCTCAGTGTTTCGGATCGGCGTGAGCGACAGCAGCGCCTGGCCGACCGGCACCGGCGCCGGCGCTAGCACCCAGGGCTCGTGGGGCGCCGTGAACGTGCAGGCCACGCAATCAACTCGAAGCGCCATTGCCACGGACGGCACGACATCGGCGGCCCTGAACGTCTTCGGGGCACTCGACCCCGACGGCATGCGAGTGATCACGAATGGCGGCGCGGGCCTGACTTACTTCGCGATGCAAGGCGCAAAGATCTTCGCGATCGTCGGTGCTAACAGTCCATCGACTGCCGGCTATCTCCAGATCAATTTGATGGATTGATTCAGACGAATCGTGCGGCGGGCGCAGGCGACGCGATCGCGCTGCCCGCCGACACAGAGGAACGCGGAGTGCCGTACAGTGCTCCAGTCGCCGTACGACAGCACCTCTCGGTCTGCGCGGCGGCCCACGAGGCCTTCATGCACACCCTTTCCCGAATTTTCTCCGCCGTTCTGGCGGCCCTCACTCTTTCGGGCGCGCTCGCCTCCCCCACGATCGCCGCTGCACAGCCCGTAGCCACGGCCGCACCGGCGCAGCCGCCGGCGCGCATCCGCGGCACTGTCGTCTATGCCGACGCGAAGCAACTCATCGTCAAGGACCGTGGCGGCGAAGTCATCAGCCTCGTGCGGCCGGCCGACATGCAGCTGTCGGAGGTCTACCGCATCAAGCTGTCCGACATTAAGCGTGGCAGCTTCACCGGCACCGCCGCCATGCCGCAGGCCGACGGCACACAGAAGGCGCTCGAAGTGGTGGTGTTCCCCGAGGCCGCGCGCGGCACCGGCGAAGGCCATCGCCCATGGGACTTGCTGCCGCAAAGCACCATGACCAACGCCACGGTCGCCGACCTGGCCGCGGCGCCCAAATCCGTGCACGGCGGCCAGCAATTGCGCCTGACCTACAAGGGCGGGGAGAAGACCGTCATCGTGCCTCCCGACGTGCCCGTGGTCACCTTCCGCCCCGGCACCGACGCGCTGCTGGCACCCGGCGCCTACGTGCTGGTCAATGCGCAGGAGAAGAACGGCACGCCCACCGCCTTGCGCGTGACCGCCGGACGCAACGGCTTCGCGCCACCGATGTAAATCGATAGCCGGAAAGCCCGGCACCCAAGGGAAATCCCGCAGGCATTTTTGTCGCTGCGGCGACCTCTGGCGCACCGGTGCGGCGTATCGTGGCGAGGGACTTTTGCCGTCCGGCCGGTCCTTGCAATCCACCCGCTCACCGTCACAGGAGATTCCGCACCATGGCCACTGCCAAGAAAGCCGCCGCCAAAAAGACCACGACCAGCAGCACCGCCAGCGAGAAGAAGGCGGCACCGACCGCCGCGGACATGCTCAATCCGCTGAAGGGCATGGCCGACCGGCTGCAGGACCTCAATCTGACCGGCGGCGCCGGCAAGCTGCTGGAGAGCGGCCGCAAGGATCTGGCGGCGCTGATGCAGGCCAACGAGAAGTCCTACCAGGGCCTGCAGACTGTCGTGCAGCGGCAGACCGAGATGATCAAGAGCGCCATCGCCGAATGGCAGACCGCCGCCAAGGAAATGCCGGGCAAGGATCCGAAGGCCAATCTCGCCAAGCTCGACGAGCTCGGCCGCCAGTCGTTCCAGCGCGCCATTGACGACATCAAGGAGCTGGCGAACCTTGCGGCCAAGTCGCAGGCCGATGCCTTCGACGTGGTACGCCAGCGCATCCAGGCCAACGTGGACGAGGTCACGAAGATGCTGCAGCGCAAGCAGTAGGCAGGGCCGCGCATCGCGGCCATCGCCGCTCCCCGAGGGAGCGACCGGCATGACGAACAAGTTCTCCCCGCTCGACCCGATGGCCATGTGCCGCGTACTCACGGCGCGGGTCGAGGCGCAGATGCAGACGTACGGGGATGGCCCAGGCGGTTCTAGGAAGGAAGCCGCACGCCAGACACCTTCTTTGGCAACGACTGCTCATATTCTTGTTATAAAAGTCTCCAAAATCATCAATCGTAGATACGATTGGGAGAAGCACCTGGAGGGGGTGCACGGCCGATGCAGCCGCATCAAAGATGCCGATTCGAGGACACACTGCAATGAAGAGAACACTCGCCGCGCTCGGAGGAGCGGCCGTGCCTTGCCTGGGCCCGGCTTCATGCGGGAGGCCACGATTCCACAGCAGCCGCCGACGCCGCCCGACTTCGCCTGAAAGCTAGACGCTGTCGCGGCCCCGCGCCGGCGAAGCGCATCGCCGCATAGGCCTCCAATGGGGCGTGACAACGAATACCCCCGGTTCGCGCGTACGGCGGCAGCCCGGGAGCGATGCCTCTGCCGCCAGTTGGTCTAAAACCAGATACGTCGGTGCATCAAACGACGGCAGTTGGGGAGCTAATGTCTTCGGCAACTGGAACTCGATACGCACAGCGGTCACGCCAGAGGGAGCCGTCGGCGAACTCAGCCTCTCGCTAGCGTGGATCGGAAAATCACAAGGCGTCCGGCTCTTGAACTCCGCAGGTACCAAGAGGTACTACGCGATATATAACGACGCCCTTTCGGTCGTCGTTGGACTACCCTTCGAGAGCGCCCGCGGCTATGTGGAAGTCAGCCTTTTCAAGGATAGCTGGGATGCCCGAAACGGGCACTACACAGTGTTCACGACCAACGGCACGGAGCAGATGCTGGACATCGACTTCGACAAGAAGCTCTACGCGATGACGGCGCCTGGCGGCGATGCAACTGCAGGCACCTTTAGCGAGGATCCAAACGCCCCCGGGACCTACATCTTCGCGAACGAGCGCATCACAGCGACATACAACACCGCGCGCTTCAGGACTGCGAGCGGCGCCATCGTCGGAGGATTTCCAAGGCTTCAGAAAACTATTCACCGTACGTCGCTCCTGGTTCCCCACTTTTTCCCTATCCGATCTGGATATTCATGACAGGCCTTCAGCGACCGACGGGTGTAACAATCCCCGTGTACTGGCCTGCGATGCGCATGCATATCGCTTCGACGGGGGGCTCCTTCGGAACCGCATTCGTCGACTCGACCGGCTACACGACCAGCTATTCACGGCCAGACGGTACTTCCGGTCGCTGGCCCTCGACATGCTGAGCGCGTCCGGCAACTTCCAGGTGCGAGAAGGCACCGGCAGCACCGGAAACAGGTACCTGCTGGCACAGAACGGCGTCATCGCGCTCATGCGGGCCGACCCGCCCTTCGACAACCTGCACATAGGTCTGGCCGAGTGACCCGTTCGGCTCCTTCTGGCCAGTCTGCGAAAATCGCGGGTTCTTGGAGCTCCCCGTGTCATCACCTTTCGTAGCCGAAACCCGCCGCCGCCGCACCTTCGCGATCATTTCCCACCCTGATGCCGGCAAGACCACGCTGACCGAAAAGCTGCTGCTTTTCTCCGGCGCGATCCAGATCGCCGGCTCGGTGAAGGCGCGCAAGGCCTCGCGCCATGCGACCTCCGACTGGATGGAAATCGAAAAGCAGCGTGGCATCTCGGTGGCCTCGTCGGTCATGCAGATGCTGTATCGCGACCATGTGATCAACCTGCTCGACACGCCCGGCCACAAGGACTTCTCCGAAGACACCTACCGCGTGCTGACGGCCGTCGACTCGGCCCTGATGGTGATCGACGCCGCCAACGGCGTGGAAGCGCAGACGCGCCGGCTGATCGAGGTCTGCCGCCAGCGCGACACGCCCATCATCACCTTCGTCAACAAGATGGACCGCGAAGTGCGCGAGCCGCTCGACATCCTCGACGAAGTGGAGCGCGAGCTCGGCATGCCCTGCGTGCCGATGACCTGGCCAGTCGGCCAGGGCAAGTCTTTCCGCGGGATCATGAACCTCCGCACGCAGGCGATGACGGTGTTCGAGTCGGGCAGCGAGCGGCTGCCGCAGGACTTCGAGACCATTCCACTGAGCGAGCGCGACACGCTGGTCAAGCGCTTCGGCGCCGACTTCGAGCACGCCATGGAAAGCATGGAGCTGGCCACCGGCGCCTCGCCGACCTGGGACCGCGAAGCCTTCCTGGCCGGCAAGCAGACGCCGGTGTTCTTCGGCTCCGGCGTGAACAACTTCGGCGTGATGGAAGTGCTCGACGCGCTGGTCGACCTCGCGCCCTCGCCGCAGTCACGCACCAGCACCACGATGGTCAACCGCCAGCCGGTGGTGAAGGAGATCCAGCCCGAGGACAAGGATTTCGCGGGCGTGGTCTTCAAGGTGCAGGCCAACATGGACGCCAACCACCGTGACCGCATCGCCTTCGTGCGCATGGCCTCGGGCAAGTACACGCCGGGCATGAAGCTCAAGGTGCAGCGCACGGCCAAGGAACTGCGCCCGACCAGCGTCGTGACCTTCATGAGCCAGCGCCGCGAGGCGGTCGAAGAGGCCTACGCGGGCGACATCGTGGGCTTCACCACCCACGGCGGCGTGCAGCTGGGCGACACCATCACCGACGGCGCGAGCCTGCAGTTCACCGGGCTGCCCTTCTTCGCGCCCGAGCTGTTCATGACCGTGATCCTCAAGAACCCGCTGCGCACCAAGCAGCTACAGCAGGGCCTGGCCCAACTCGGCGAGGAAGGTGCGATCCAGGTGTTCCGCCCCGAGGTCGGCGGGCCGATGCTGCTGGGTGCCGTGGGGCAGCTGCAGTTCGAAGTGGTGCAGCACCGCCTGAAGGCCGAGTACGACGCCGACGTGCGGCTCGAAGGCTGCCAGTACACGGGCGCGCGCTGGATCACGGCCGACACGCCGGCCGAGTTGCGCGAGTTCGTCAACGCCTATCCGGTGCGCATGGCCAAGGATGCGGCGGACACGCTGGCCTTCCTGTGCACCTCGCCTTACGACGTGCGGCTGGCGCAGGAGCGCTTTCCGAAGATCCACTTCCATCCGCTGCGCGAGCACGCGGGTTTGGCGCTGCAGAAGGCGGGCTGAACCGGCGAGCTAGCTGCCGGTCGAGGCGTAGTGGCGCAGCCCGATGCGCCATGCGCCGAATGCCGCCGCCAGGAACACGAAACCGGCGAGCGGCGACGCCATGCCCACCCAGGCCGGCGCGCCCAGCGGATCGGGCTTACCGAGGATCGCGAGCGCCGGGTAGTACGCCACGCAGGCCAGCGGCACGATGAAGGTCAGCACGCGGCGGAACCACTGCGCATAGAGCGCCAGCGGGTATTGCGCCGCCTGCACGCCGCCGTAGGTCAGCACATTGGCGATCTCCAGGCTCTCCACGGTCCAGAACGACAGCGTGCCCTGCAGCACCAGGATGCCGAGGAACAGCGCCACGCCGCCGGCCAGCGCGAACAATCCGATGCCCACTGCGGCCGGCGTCCAGCCGATGTCCGCCTGCACCGTCGCGAACGCCAGCACGAGGCCGCCCTGCAACAGCCGGCCCGCGCGGCTGATGCGGAAGTCGTGCCCCATCAGTTGCAACGCGACCGGGCGCGGGCGCAGCAGCAGCCGGTCGAAGGCGCCGGTGCGAAGGAACTCGGTGCCCAGCGTGTCGAAGCCGCGGCCCAGCGCGTCGGCCACCGCGAACATGCAGTTCACGAGCCCGTAGAACAGCGCCACTTCCCCGAGGCGCCAGCCCTGCACTTCGCCGAAGCGGTGGAACAACGCCCACACCGCGATGACCTCGATGCCGGTGCCGAGGAACTGCCCCAGCGTCAGCATCAGCGCCGAGGCCGGGTAGCGCGCCTGGCCGCCGAGCGAAGCCTTCACAAGGCGAGCAAGAAGCGCGATGGACCCCATGTCAGCCGCCCTGCACTTCCAGCCTGCGCATCGTGCGGTCCATGGCGGCATGGCCCAGCGCGACCAGCACCGCGATCCAGAAGCACTGCAGTCCGAGCCCGGCCAGCGCATGCGGTCCGCTCATCAGCCCGAAGTAGAGCCGCGCGGGAATGTCGACCACGCCGGCCAAGGGTTGCATCAGCAGCGCTGCCTGCCAGGCGTCAGGCAGCAGCACCAGCGGCAGCAGGTTGCCCGAGAACACGATGACGACCGGGCCCGCCAGCGCGTTGATGCCTCGCTCGTTGAGCGCCGCGACCGTCGCGATGTTGAGCAGCATCACCATCGCGGTCGACAGCAACAGTGCGAGGACGGCCGATGCGAGGAACGCGACCGCGGCGGCAAGGCTCGCCGGCGGCTGCCAGGCCCAATCGCCCAATCCGGCCAGCGGCAGCGCGACGGCCGCGAAGGCGGCCACCAGCGCCACGCGCGGCAGCACGCGGGCCGCAATCCAACCCGCGCTGCGCACGAACCACAGCGCATAGGCATCCACCGGCCGCAGCCGGTCGTAAGCCACAGCGCCGGTGCGCACGGCCTGCGCCACCTCCGGGTCGCCGAGCCACGGCACCAGCACGAGCAAGCCCTGCGAGAGCCAGCTGTAGGTGATCGCCTGCGCGAGCGACATCGGCGTGCCGGCCATCGACGCGCCGCCGTAGAAGGCCGCCAGCACCATCACCTTGATGCCGCCCCACCAGCACTGCGTGCCGAAGCCCGCGAGCGCCGCCGTGCGGTACTGCAGCATCTGCAGGAAGCGAGACGCGAAGGCCGCGACGTAGGGGCGCACCAGTTCGCGCACGGGCATCGGCATCATCACGCTTCGACCGCCCCATGCATCGCATAAAAGCGTGCGATGACGGCCTCGATCGCCAGGCCTTCAAGGCGGATGTCCTCCACCGCATGCGTGGCCGCGATGCGCGCGATCAGCGCGGGCGCCGTGGTCACGGCCGGATCGAAGTCCAGCACCAGTGTCTGCCCGTCGCGCGAATGCATCCTCGCGCCGGCCACCCGTTCGGGCAGCTCGACGTCCTGCGCGAAGTCGACCACCAGCCGCCGCTCCGCCATCACCTGCGCGCGCAGCGCCTCGACCGGGCTGTCGGCCAGCACGCGGCCGTGGCCGATGATGATCACGCGCCGGGCCAGCGCCTCGATGTCGTGCATGTCGTGCGTCGTCAGCAGCACGGTGGTGCCGCGCTCGCGGTTGGCGCGGCGCACGAAGTCGCGCACCGCCAGCTTCGACGGTGCATCGAGCCCGATGGTCGGCTCGTCGAGGAACAGGATGTCGGGCTCGTGCAGCAGCGCCGCAGCGATCTCCGCGCGCATGCGCTGGCCCAGCGAGAGCTGCCGCACCGGCTGGTCGAGCACGCGCTCCAGGTGCAGCAGCGCGACCAGCTCGTCGCGCGTGCGGCGGTAGCGCTGCGGATCGACGCGGTAGATGTCGCGCAGCAGGTCGAAGCCGTCGCCCACGGGCAGGTCCCACCACAGCTGAGTGCGCTGACCGAAGACCACGCCGATACGCGCCACGTGGCGCTCGCGGTCGGCGAAGGGATCGCGGCCGTCGATCTCCACGCGCCCGCCGTCGGGCCGCAGGATGCCCGCGAGGATCTTGATGGTGGTCGACTTGCCCGCGCCGTTCGGCCCGATGAAGCCCAGCAGCTCGCCCCTCTCCAGCGCGAACGACACGCCCGACAGCGCCTCCACCGTGCGGTGCCGGCGCTGCACGAGCCCGCGCAGTGCGCCCATCACGCCGGGATCGCGCTCGGAGATTCGATAGGTCTTGCGGAGGTGGTCGACGAGGATGTGAGGCATGGAAGGCGCCGCTCCGGCCTCGATGGCGCGGCAGGGGGCGGGATGCTACACGAAAGCGCCGCTACGATCACCGACTCCCCAAAAGATGCACGCCATGCCATCGCAGTCGCCTCCCTTGCCCTCCCCGCCCCATCACCTGCTGCCGCTGGCCCAGTGGCCGGCGGCCGCGCGCAGCGCACTCGTGGGCGTCTTCACCGACATCGACGACACACTGACCCACGAAGGCGCGATCACGCCCGATGCGCTGCAGGCGCTGGGCGACCTCAAGGCCGCGGGCCTTTGCGTCGTGGCGATCACCGGCCGGCCGGTGGGCTGGAGCCTGCCCTTCGTCAACACCTGGCCCATCGACGCCATCGTGGCGGAGAACGGCGCTGTGGCGCTGCTGCCCTCGGCCGACGGCCGCGTCGAGAAGCGCTACCAGCAGGACGAGCCCACACGCGCCGCCAACTTCGCGCGCATGCAGGCGGTGCTGGAGCGCATCGAGCGCGAGCTGCCGGGCGTGGGCCGCGCTACCGACTCGCCGGGGCGCGAGACCGACATCGCCATCGACCACAGCGAGTTCGTTCAGCTGAGCGACGCAACGATCGCTCAGGTGGTGGCGTTGATGCGCGGCGAGGGCATGCACGCCACCGTGAGCAGCATCCACATCAACGGCTGGTATGGCGACAACGACAAGCTCGAAGGCGCGCGCTGGATCACGCGTGAGCTGTGGGGCCGCGCCCTCGACGACGAGATGGACCGCTGGGCCTACGTGGGCGACTCCACCAACGACCAGTTGATGTTCCGCACCTTCGCGCACAGCATCGGCGTGGCGAACGTGGCGCGCTTCGTGCCGCAGCTGGAACACCTGCCGCGCTATGTGACGCAGGGCGAGCGCGGTGCGGGGTTTGCCGAAGCAGCGCGCGCGATCATCTTGGCGCGCCCTGGCCTCGACACTGGCTGACCGGGCCGACGGGCAATCTGGATGAAAGCCGCAGGCTTACTTCTCCTTGGCCAACCCCAGCTTCTCGATCACCACCTTCTCCCGCACCACCGTGTCCTGCGCAAACTTGGTGTACTGCGCCGAACTCATGTAGTTAGGCAGCATGTCGTAGCGCCCCAGCGCCGCTACGTAGCTCGGCTCTTCCATCGCCTGCTTGAACGCGTCGTGCAGCTTCTTCACCACTTCGGGTGGCGTGCCCTTGGGGGCGCCGATGCCGAAGGGCGAGTTCTGCACCACGTCGTAGCCAAGTTCCTTCAGCGTCGGCGCGTCGGGGAACTTCGCGAGGCGCTTCTCGCCCCAGGTGTTCAGCACGCGCAGCTTGCCGGCCTCGACCTGCGGCGCGAAGCCGGTGCTGTCGGCGGCAGCCATGAGCTGACCACTGACCACCGCGAGCATCAGGTCGGCGCTGCCCTTGTAGGGCACGTGCTGCAGCTCGATGCCGGCCTTCTGCGCGACGATCTCGGTGGTCAGGTGCGGGCTGGTGAGGTTGCCGGTGGAGCCGTACGTCAGCTTGCCGGGGTTGGCCTTGGCGTAGGCGACAAAGTCGGCCCAGGTCTTGAAGGGGCTGTTGGCAGGCACGACGATGCCGAAGGCATAGCCCGTGACGTTGATGACGTACGTGATGTCCTTGAGCGGATCCCAGTTGATCTTGGTGGTGTAGCCCATGCGGAACACGCCCAGCGGGATCTGCGCGACGGTGTAGCCGTCGGGCTGCGAGGTCTGCAGCGCCTGCGCGGGCAGCGTGCCGGCGGCGCCGGGCTTGTTGTCGACGATCACCGGCTGGCCGAGGATCTTGCTCGCGTTGTCGGCGAGCTGGCGCATGGTGATGTCGGTCGGGCCGCCGGCCGGAAACGCGACGATCAGCTTGATGGGCTTGGTGGGAAAGCCCTGCGCGAAGGCCGCTATCGGAAAGGCGAGGCTGCAGGCAGCGAGCGTGGCGGCGGTACGGAGGAAGGTGGAGCGGCGGAGCATGGCTGACGGGGGTCCTGACTTTGAAACCGCCAATTGGGCCTTGCCCCGTTGGCGAAGGCAATCGGGGCTCCCCTGATTTCCACGGGGAAACCCGGGCCATCGTCACATCCGAGACGCCCGCGCGTCAGCTACGCCTGCTCGAAGCCTTCGAGCACGTTGACGGCGTTGATGCCCACCTCGGCCACCGCATAGCCGCCCTCGAAGACGAACACCGTGGGCAGGCCCGCGCGCGCGAGGTCTTCGCCCATGCGCAGGTAGTCGTCGCTCCCGAGCCTGAAGCCCGCGACCGGGTCGCCCTCGAAGGTGTCGACGCCGAGCGAGAGCACGAGCGCGCCGGCCTTCACCGCCGCGATGCGCTCGAGCGCGGTCTTCAGCGCCGCGCGCCACGCCGAGAAGTCCGTGCCGCGCGGCAGCGGCAGGTTATGGTTGAAGCCCTCGCCCCTCCCCGCGCCGCGCTCGTCGGCATGGCCCAGGTAGTACGGATAGTCGGTCAGCGGATCTCCGTGCAGGCTGGCGAAATGCACGTCGCTGCGCTCGTAGAAGATGGCCTGGGTGCCGTTGCCGTGGTGGTAGTCCACGTCGAGCACGGCCACGCGCTCGACGCCCGCATCGCGCAGCGCCTGCGCCGCGACCGCGGCGTTGTTGAGAAAGCAGTAGCCGCCGAAGAAATCGGCGCCCGCATGGTGGCCCGGCGGCCGCGTGAGCGCGAAGGCGGCGCGCTCGCCGCCAACGACGCGCTGCGCCGCGGTCCACGCGCAGGCCGCGCCATGGCGCGCCGCGGCCCAGCTGCCCGCCATCAGCGGCGTGCCGGCATCGAACGAGAACAGCCCCATGCGCGCCGGAAAGCTCTTCGGCAGCACATCGGTGCGCATGCCGCGCGTGGGCCAGTACGAGGGCAGCGCATCGCGCGACACGTTGGACGGGTCGAGCGCCACCCACTCATCCCACGCATGCGCGATGAAGTCCAGGTAACGCGGCGCATGCACCTTGGCCAGCAGCGCCTCGTCGAAGGCATCGGGCGCCTGCAGCGCGCCGAGGCGGCGGCGCTCCAGCTCGTGTTTCACATGGTCGACGCGGGCCGGAACCTCGAAGCACGGCACGAGTTCGCCGCGGAACATTTCGACTCTGCCCTGGTGAAGAACGTGCTGGTCGTTGTAGATCGTGAGCATGCCGCCATCATGCCGCACGCCGCAGCACCGCCCGGCGCCGGCCCGAGGCCGTGAGGCCGAACAGGTCCTTCGGGTCGTCGAGCTCGGGCACCAGCGCGATCTGCTGGCCGATGCCGCGCTCGGTGGCGAGGCGCTGTATGTAGCGAAGCGCCGTGTAGTCTTCCAGCGCGAAGCCGACCGAGTCGAACAGCGTGACCTGTGTGGGAGTTTCGCGGCCGGGCACTTCGCCGAGCAGCACGCGCCACAGCTCGTGCACCGGAAAGTCGGCCCCCACCTGCTGGATCTCGCCCTCCACGCGGGTCTGCGGCTCGTACTCGACGAACACGCGCGCCTTGTACAGCACGTCGGGGTGCAGCTCGGTCTTGCCGGGCGAATCGCCGCCCACCGCATTGATGTGCATGCCCGGCTCGATCATGTCGGGCGTGAGCACGGTCGCGCGCCCCTGGCAGGCGGTGACGGTGGTGACGATGTCGGCGCCGCGCACGGCATCCGCCACGGAGCCCGCGCGCACGATGTCCAGCGGCGTGCACGCCGACAGGTGCCGCACCAGCTTGTCGGTGGCGTGCGGATCGGTGTCGTACACGCGCACTTGCTCGATGCCCAGCAGCGCATGGAAGGCCAGCGCCTGGAACTCGCTCTGCGAGCCGTTGCCGATCAGCGCGAGGCTGCGCGAACCGGGCCGCGCCAATGCCTGGGCGGCCATGGCCGAGGTGGCGGCCGTGCGCAATGCGGTGGTGAGCGTGAGTTCGGAAAGCAGCACCGGGTAGCCCGTGTCGACTTCCGCCAGCACGCCGAAGGCCATGACGGTCGGCAGCCCGAGCTGGGTGTTGTTCGGATGCCCATTGACGTACTTGAAGGCATAGGCGCCGTCGTCGGCCACCGGCATGAGCTCGATCACGCCGAGGTGCGAATGGCTGGCCACGCGGGCCTTCTTGTCGAACTCGCGCCACCGCAGGAAATCGTCGCGCAACGCGTCGGCCAGGGCCGTGAGGAACTGCGGAACGCCGGTCTCGTCCACCAGGCGGACCAGGCTGTGAACATCGATGAAGCGGGTCATGGCATGGCTCCTTGCGTAGCCCTGCCGCGGCGCTTCATCCCCTCACATGTTTACTCCACCATGGCTGGTTCAGGATGCGCCTGCGCCAAGGGTTGAAGCCATTGTGCGCCTGCTTGCGCGACATTGCGAGCGACGTCAGTCGTACCTGCGCTGTTCTTCGATGCTGCGCTCCAGGAAGCGCCAGAGCCGCTCGTCCTCGCTGAAGGCCACGTTGAAGCGCAGCCAGCCGGTGGGATGCGGATTGACCAGGAACAGCTGGCCCGGGCCGAGCATGATTCCCTCGGCCGCGGCGCGCCGCGAGAGCTCGGAGCTGTCGGCGATGTCGGGGTGCCGGGCCCACAGGTACATGCCGGCCGCGGCCTCATGGAACAGCTCGAAGCCCAGCGCGTCCAGCCGCCTCGCGACGCTGCCCTGCGCCTGCGCGAGGCGGTCGCGCAGCGCCTTGAGATGCTTGCGCCAGCGGCCGTCGGTGACGGTGCCGAAGGCCAGGCGCTCGGTGATGTCGGAGGAGGTGAGGCCCGAGACCATCTTGAGCTGCGCCAGCTCATCGAGCAGCTCCGGCTGCGCGACCACGTAGCCCACGCGGATGTTCGGCGAGATGGTCTTCGAATAGCTGCCCACGTAGACCACGCGGCGCAGCTGCCCCAGGCTGGCGAGCGAGGGGCGCATCGACGCGTCCATCTCGGCGTAGATGTCGTTCTCGACCAGCGTGAAGTCGTGCGCCTGGGCCAGCTGCAGCAATTGCACCAGCTGCGGCAGCGAAGCCATCGAGCAGGTCGGGCTCTGCAGCCGGGGCTGGGTGAAGAAGGCCTTGGGCCGGTGCTGAGCGAGCAGCGCCTCGAGCGCGGGCATGTCGTAGCCCGAAGGGATGCGCGGCACGCCGATGATCTCCACGCCCAGGAAGCGCAGCATGAACATCAGGTTCGGATAGCCGGGGTCGTCCACCAGCACCGCATCGCCCGGCTTGAGCAGCCGGCGCGCGACCAGGTCAAGGGCCTGGCTGGAGCCCTGGGTCAGCAGGACCTGGGCGGCATCGACCACGATCTGCTGCTCCGACAGCGCCTCGGCCGTCGCCATGCGCAGCGCCATGTGGCCGAAGGGCAGGCCGTAGCCGCCGATGTCGGTACCTTCGGAGGCGAGGTGGCGCAGGCTGCGGCGCATGCCGTCCTCGAACAGCCAGTCGTGCGGCAGCCAGCCGCAGCCGGGCTTGAGCGGCAGGTTGCGGTTTTCGAAGATCTGCTGAAGGTACCAGCGGGCGTCGAAGCGGGGGTCCGGGCGGGGCGTGCTGGCCGCGCCGGCGGCGCTCTCGTCGCTGCGCCGCTTGACGAAGAAACCCGCGTTGGCGCGAGAGACCAGCAGGCCCTGGGCCACCAGCCGGTCATAGGCCTCGACCACCGTGAAAACACTGACGCCGTGCGCCGCGGCAAAGGCGCGGATCGACGGCAGCTTGCTGTCGGCCTTGAGCTTCTGGGAGCCGATCAGTCCGCGCAGCCCTTCCACGATCTGGCTTACCAGCGGCGTCGGCTGTTCGGGGCGAAGAATGAGCATCGGGGGGCGTCTCCGGCAGTCCGGGCTGCACCATATTGAGGAAAGTATGTACAGGATACAAGACCAGTACAGTCTTCCGGGCGATCACTTCCGGTGTACATGGCTGGATCGATTCGCGCGACCTAGAGTGCCGGCATTCCTCCTTCAAAGCACAGGTCGTACCATGCAACGCGAACCCAATCTCAGCAATGCCGCCCTCATGGCCCGCCGCAGCGCGGCCGTCGCCCGCGGTGTGGGCCAGGCCCATGAAATCTTCGTCGCCCGCGCCGCCAACGCTGAACTGTGGGACGTCGAGGGCCGCCGCTACATCGACTTCGCCGGCGGCATCGCGGTGCTCAACACCGGCCACTGCCACCCGGAGATCAGTGCCGCCGTGAAGGCGCAGGTCGATCTCTATTCGCACACCTGCTTCCAGGTGGTGGCCTACGAGCCCTATGTGGAGCTGGCCGAGCGCCTGAACGCACTGGCGCCGGGCGCGTTCGCGAAGAAGTCGATCTTCCTGAGCACCGGTGCCGAGGCGGTGGAGAACGCGGTCAAGATCGCCCGCGCCCACACCCGGCGCCCCGGCGTCATCGCATTCACGGGCGGCTACCACGGCCGCACGATGATGACGCTCGGCCTGACCGGCAAGGTCGCCCCCTACAAGATCGGCTTCGGCCCCTTCCCGGGCGAGGTGTTCCATGCGCTGTACCCGAACGCGCTGCACGGCGTGAGCGTGGACGACGCCCTGCACTCGGTCGAGCTGCTGTTCAAGAACGACATCGAGCCCGAGCGCGTGGCGGCCTTCATCCTGGAGCCGGTGCAGGGCGAGGGCGGCTTCTACGTGGCGCCCAACGACTTCGTCGAAGGCCTGCGCGCGCTGGCGGACCGCCACGGCATCCTCATCATTGCCGACGAGGTGCAGACCGGCGCGGGCCGCACCGGCACCTGGTTCGCCAGCGAGCAGTGGCCCGTGGCGCCCGACCTGATCACCACCGCCAAGTCGATGGCGGGCGGCTTCCCGATCTCCGGCGTGGTGGGCCGCGCCGAGGTGATGGACGCTCCCGCGCCTGGCGGCCTGGGCGGCACCTATGCCGGCAGCCCCATCGGCTGTGCCGCGGCACTCGCGGTGCTCAAGGTGTTCGACGACGAGCAACTGCTCGCGCGCAGCCGGGCGCTGGGCGAACGGCTCACGGCCGGCCTGCGCCGCATCGCGGCCGGCGAGCCGGCCATTGGTGACGTGCGCGGGCTCGGCGCCATGGTGGCCATCGAGCTGTTCGAGCAGGGCGATACCGCGCGGCCCGATGCCGCACTGACCCGCCAGGTGGTCGCGGAGGCGGCGCGGCGCGGGTTAATCCTGCTGTCATGCGGCACCTACGGCAATGTAATTCGTGTACTGGTGCCGCTCACGGCATCCGACTTGCTTGTGGACGAAGGCCTGGCGCTTCTCGCGGACAGCTTCGCCGCGCTGCGCTGATCGACCGATCCTTTCCCGGAATCCTCCATGACAGCAGAACCCTTGGTGCGCTTCCAGCGCGTCCAGAAGACCTACGACGGCGAACACCTGGTGGTGCGCCAGCTCGACCTGGACATCCACCGCGGCGAGTTCCTGAGCCTGCTCGGGCCTTCGGGGTCGGGCAAGACCACCACGCTGATGATGCTGGCGGGCTTCGAGTCGCCGACCTCGGGCGAGATCCTGCTCGACGGCAAGCCGATCACCCGCACGCCGCCGCACAAGCGCAACTTCGGCATGGTCTTCCAGAACTACGCGCTGTTTCCGCACCTGAGCGTGGGCCAGAACGTGGCCTACCCGCTCACCGTGCGCAAGGTTTCGAAAGACGAGCAGCAGCGCCGCGTGCAGCGCGCGCTCGACATGGTGCAGCTGCGCGGCATGACCGACCGCCTGCCCGGCCAGCTCTCGGGCGGCCAGCAGCAGCGCGTGGCGCTGGCGCGCGCGCTGGTGTTCGAGCCGCAGCTGGTGCTGATGGACGAGCCGCTCGGCGCGCTCGACAAGCAGCTGCGCGAGCACATGCAGCTCGAGCTCAAGGACCTGCACCGCCAGCTCGGCGTGACCTTCGTCTACGTGACGCACGACCAGGGCGAGGCGCTCACCATGAGCGACCGCGTGGCAGTGTTCAACGAAGGCGTGATCCAGCAGTTGGACACGGTCGACCGGCTCTACGAGACGCCATCCAACCGCTTCGTGGCCGGCTTCGTCGGCGACAGCACCGTGCTCAGGGGCCAGCTGGACCGCGGCGGCGAGCACGCCGAGATGAAGCTGCCCGACGGCCGCGTGCTGCGCGGGCTCAACGTCGGCGGCGCGGCCGCGGGTGCGGCCGTGGAGGCCTGCATCCGCCCCGAGCGCGTGGTGCTGCACCGCCGGCCGGAGACGCAGGGCACCAACATGCTCGCCGCCGAGGTGGCGCGCGTCATCTACTACGGCGACCATCTGCGGCTCTTGTGCAGCGTCGGCGGCGGCCAGACCGAAGCCACCGTGAAGCTGCCGCTGGACGGCCTCGACGGCGCCGCTGCGCCGCGGGCCGGCGAAGCGGTGGTGCTCGAATTCCCCACCGCGCACGCGCGCATCTATGCCCCCTGATCCCGGTCCGTTGTTGTTCCCTCGTTTCCTTTCATCACCCAGGAAGATTTCCATCATGAAAAAGACATTCCTCGCCTGCATCGTCGCCGCCAGCTTCGCGCTGCCGGCCCTCGCCCAGCAGCAGCTCACCGTGGTCAACTTCGGCGGCGCCAACGCCAATGCCCAGAAGAAGGCCTATTACGAGCCCTACGAGAAGACCGGCACCAAGATCATCCCGGTCGAATACAACGGCGAACAGGCCAAGATCAAGGCCATGGTCGAAACGAAGAAGGTCACCTGGGACGTGGTCGAAGTCGAATCGCCCGACGCGGTGCGCGGCTGCGACGAGGGCCTGTTCGAGAAGCTCGACTATTCGAAGATCGGCAGCAAGGCCGACTTCCTGCCGGCCGCGGTCACCGACTGCGGCGTGGGCCTGTTCGTGTGGTCGACCGTGATGGCCTACAACGGCGAGAAGCTCAAGACCGCGCCCACCAGCTGGGCCGACTTCTGGGACGTGAAGAAGATCCCCGGCAAGCGCGGCATGCGCAAGGGCGCGCGCTACAACCTCGAGTTCGCGCTCATGGCCGACGGCGTGAAGCCGGCCGACGTGTACAAGGTGCTCGCCACCAAGGAAGGCGCCGACCGCGCGTTCAAGAAGCTCACCGAGCTGAAGCCCAACATCCAGTGGTGGGAAGCCGGTGCGCAGCCGCCGCAGTTCCTGGTGGCCGGTGACGTGGTGCTGACCACGGTGTACAACGGCCGCATCGACGCGGCCAACCGCGAAGGCCGCGACCTCAAGATCTACTGGCCGGGCGGCATCTACGACCTCGACTACCTGGTGATCCCGAAGGGCGCCCCGAACAAGGAAGCCTCGCTGAAATACATCCAGTTCACGATGCAGCCGGCCAACCAGGCGGTCTATGCCCAGAGCATCGCCTACGGCCCCACCAACACCAAGGCGCTGGCCTCGCTCAGCCCCAAGGTGCTCGCCGACCTGCCGACCTCGGCGGCCAACGCCAAGGATGCACTGCAGTTCAGCGTCGGCTTCTGGGCCGACCAGGGCGAGGCGCTCGAGAAGCGCTTCGCGTCCTGGGCCACGCAGTAAACGAGCGGCGCGAAGAAGGCCATGCACGCGGCAACGTCTGTCCCCCAGGTTTCGATGCAGGCTCCGCCCGGCGAGCTTCGGCGTGCGCTGGGGCGCGCCGAAGCCCGCCGCAAATGGCGCGCCTTTGCGCTCACGGTGCCGCTGCTGGTGTTCCTGCTGCTGACCTTGCTGGTGCCCATCGTGGCGCTGCTGCAGCGCGCGGTCGAGAACCCCGAGGTGGCCAACGCGCTGCCGCGCACCGTGCGTGCGCTCGACGGCTGGAACCGCAAGGAGGCGCCCGCGCCAGCGGCCTTTGCGGCCATAGCAGCCGATCTCGCCCAGCTGCCCGACAGCTCCGACGCGGGCGCCCTGGCGCGCCGCCTCAACACCGAGATTGCAGGCGCCCGCTCGCTGGTGATGGGCACCTTCCGGGCGCTGCCGATCGCCGGCACGCCGGAAGAAGTCAAGGCGCGCATGCTGGAGCTCGACCCGCGCTGGGGCGAGGCGCCGTACTGGCAGGCGATCGCCAAGAACGGCTCGCGCTGGACGCCCGACTACCTGCTCGCCTCGGTCGACCTGCGGCGCGACGTGGCCGGCGAGATCGAGCGCATGCCCGCCGACCAGCGCGCCTTTGCCGGCATCCTGCTGCGCACCTTCCAGATCAGCGCCGTCGTCACCTTCTTCTGCCTGCTGCTGGCCTATCCGCTGGCGTGGTGGCTGTCGACGCTGCCGGCGCGCAAGGCCAACGTGCTGATGATCCTGGTGCTGGTGCCGTTCTGGACTTCCATCCTGGTGCGCGTGGCTGCCTGGATCGTGCTGCTGCAGTCCGAGGGGCTGGTCAACCGGGGCCTCATGGGCATCGGCCTGACCGACCATCCGCTGGCGCTGCTGTTCAACCGCACCGGCGTGATCATCGCGATGGTGCACATCCTGCTGCCCTTCATGATCCTGCCGCTCTACAGCGTCATGAAGAGCGTGCCGCCCACCTACCTGCGCGCAGCCGTCTCGCTGGGCAGCTCGCCGCTGGCGGCCTTCTTCCGCGTGTACGTGCCGCAGACCTATCCGGGCATCGGCGCCGGCGCGCTGCTGGTCTTCATCCTGGCGATCGGCTACTACGTGACGCCGGCGCTGCTCGGCGGCGCGGACGACCAGATGCTGAGCTACTACATCGCGCGCTACACCAACGTGGAAATCAACTGGGGCATGGCGTGCGCGCTGGGCGCCGTGCTGCTGGTGGCCACGCTGGTGCTCTATGCCGTCTACCGCCGCATCGGCAAGGCCGAGCTGAGCCTCGGATGAGCCGCACGAAAGACAGACGAACATGTTGAAGCTTCCCCAATTCCCGGCCTATGCCACCTTCGCCGACAAGCTCGGCTGGTGGCTGGTGCGCGGCGGCTGCGTCGCGGTGCTGGCCTTCCTGCTGGCGCCGATCCTGGTGGTGATTCCGCTGTCGTTCTCCGACAGTTCGTTCCTGGCCTACCCGATCCCGGGCTGGTCGCTGCGGTGGTATCGCAACCTCTTCGAATCGCCCGAGTGGGCGCGTGCGGCGCGCAACAGCTTCATCGTCGCGCCGGCCGCCACGGTGCTGGCCACCGTGCTGGGCACGCTGGCGGCGGTGGGGTTGTCGCGCACGAGCTTCGCCTTCAAGGGCCTGCTGATGAGCGTGCTGATCTCGCCGATGGTGGTGCCTATCGTGGTGGTGGGTGTCGCCACGTACCTCTACTTCGCGCCGCTCGGCCTGGCCGACACCTACCTTGGGCTGATCGTGGTGCACGCGGCGCTGGGCGCACCTTTCGTGCTGACCACGGTGCTCGCCACGCTGGCCGGCTTCAACCAGAACCTGGTGCGCGCATCGTTGAGCCTGGGCGAGACGCCGTTCAGGACCTTCATGCGCGTCACGCTGCCGGTGATTGCGCCAGGCGTGATCTCGGGCGCGCTGTTCGCCTTCGCCACCTCGTTCGACGAAGTAGTGGTCACGCTGTTCCTCGCGGGGCCCGACCAGGTCACGCTGCCGCGCCAGATGTTCACCGGCATCCGCGAGAACATCTCGCCCACCATCGCCGCCGTGGCGACGCTGCTGATCATCTTCACCACCACGCTGCTGCTCGCGCTCGAATGGCTGCGCGGCCGGCGGCGCTGAACCCGCTCCACACGATGCCGATCACCACGACACCGAACCAGCCGCTCGGCGGCAACACCATGCCGCGCTTCGCCGGCCCCGGCACGATGATGCGGCTGCCGGCCGCAACTTCGCCGGAGGGGCTGGACGCGGCGTTCATCGGCGTGCCGCTGGACATCGGCACTTCCAACCGTCCGGGTGCACGCTTCGGGCCGCGCCAGATCCGCGCCGAATCGGCGCTGCTGCGCCCCTACAACATGGCCACCGGCGCGGCGCCTTTCGACCGGCTGAACGTGGCCGACCTGGGCGACGTGCCGATCAACACCTATTCGCTCGAAAAGTCGATCGACATCGTTTCGACCTTCTACGACTCGGTGCTGGCCGCCGGCTGCGCGCCGCTGACGCTGGGCGGCGACCACACCATCGCGCTGCCGATCCTGCGCGCGGTGGCGCGCAAGCACGGCCCGGTCGCGCTGGTGCACGTCGATGCGCATGCGGACGTCAACGACGACATGTTCGGCGAGCGCATCGCGCACGGCACGCCGTTCCGGCGCGCCGTCGAGGAAGGCCTCCTGGCCTGCGACAAGGTCTGGCAGATCGGCCTGCGCGGCACCGGCTATGCGGCGGACGATTTCGACTGGCCGCGCGAGCAAGGCTTCACGGTGGTGCAGGCGCACGAGGTCTGGTACCAGTCGCTCGCGCCGCTGATGGCGCAGGTGCGCGAGCGCATCGGACCGACGCAGCCGGTCTACATCAGCTTCGACATCGACGGCATCGATCCTTCGTTTGCTGGCGGCACTGGCACTCCGGAGATCGGCGGGCTCACCGTGCCGCAGGCATTGGAGATCGTGCGCGGCTGCCGCGGGTTGAACGTGGTGGGCGCCGATCTGGTGGAGGTCAGTCCGCCCTACGACACGAGTGGAAACACTGCGCTGCTCGGGGCCAACCTCCTTTACGAAATGCTCTGCGTACTCCCCGGTGTACCTTTCCGCTGACACCGGCCACTCATTTCTCCCAGGACAACACGACACCATGGACACGAAGACTTCCCCTCTCTCGCTGCTGAACGACCCGACCCTGCTCAAGACCGATGCGCTGATCGCCGGCGAATGGACAAAGGGCGCCAGCCGCTTCGACGTGAACGACCCGGCCACCGGCCTGAAGCTCGTCGACGTGGCCAACCTCACGCGCGCGGACGCCGAGCTCGCCATTGCCGCTGCCGACAAGGCGCTCGCCGCCTGGCGCGGCAAGACCGGCAAGGAGCGCAGCATCGTGCTGCGCAAATGGTTCGACCTGCTGACCGCCAACACCGAAGACCTCGGCCGCCTCATGACCGCCGAGCAGGGCAAGCCCTTCGCCGAGGCCAAGGGCGAGGTCGCCTATGCCGCCAGCTTCGTCGAGTGGTTCGCCGAAGAGGCCAAGCGCGTGAACGGCGAGGTGCTGCCGCAGTTCGACAACAACCGCCGCCTGCTGGTGATGAAGCAGGCCATCGGCGTGTGCGCGGCCATCACGCCGTGGAATTTTCCGCTCGCGATGATCACTCGCAAGGTGGCACCAGCGCTGGCCGCAGGCTGCACGGTGGTCATCAAGCCGGCCGAACTCACGCCGCTCACCGCACTGGCTGCGGCCGAGCTGGCAATGCGCGCGGGCATTCCAGCGGGCGTGCTCAACGTGCTCACGGCCGACAGCGCCAACAGCATCGCGATCGGCAAGGCGCTGTGCGAGAGCGACGTCGTGCGCCACCTGAGCTTCACCGGTTCCACCGAAGTGGGCCGCATCCTGATGAGCCAGTGCGCGCCGACGGTCAAGAAGCTGTCGCTCGAACTCGGCGGCAACGCGCCCTTCCTGGTGTTCGACGATGCGGACGTGGACTCGGCAGTCGATGGCGCGATGGCCAGCAAGTACCGCAATGCCGGCCAGACCTGCGTTTGCGCGAACCGGCTGTATGTGCAGGACGGCATCTACGACGCCTTCGTCGAGAAGTTCGCGGCCAAGGTCAAGGCGCTCAAGGTCGGCAACGGCTTCGAGGATGGCGTGGTGCAGGGACCGCTGATCGAGGATGCGGCTCTCGACAAGGTGCAGCGCCACGTCGACGACGCCGTCGCCAAGGGCGGCAAGGTGCTCGCGGGCGGCCACCGGATGCAGGGCCAGTTCTTCGAGCCGACCGTGGTTGCCGAAGCCACCTCCGACATGCTGTGCGCGCGCGAAGAAACCTTCGGTCCCTTCGCACCCGTGTTCCGATTCAAGACCGAGCAGGACGGCATCGATGCGGCGAACAACACAGAGTTCGGCCTCGCGAGCTACTTCTACACCCGCGACGTGGGCCGGATCTTCCGCGTGGCGGAAGCGCTGGAATACGGCATGGTCGGCATCAACGCCGGCGTGATCGCCACCGAGCATGTGCCGTTCGGCGGCGTGAAGCAGTCGGGCCTGGGGCGCGAGGGCTCGCACCACGGCATGGACGACTACGTGGAGATAAAGTACCTCTGCCTGGGCGATATCCAGAAATAGGAAACGAGGAAGGGCGGGGACAGCGCCCCGCCCTGCCCGCTATCGCGCCAGCACCGGCGCCAGGGCCACTCCCGTGTGCGTGCCGAGCCGCACCACTTCCTCCGGTGCCGCCGCGGCCACGATGCGCCCGCCGGCGTTGCCACCCTCGGGCCCGAGGTCAAGGATCCAGTCGGCCTCGGCGATCAGGTCGAGGTCGTGCTCGATCACCACCACGCTGTGGCCGCCGTTCACCAGCCGGTGCAGCACGTGGATCAGCTTCTCGACGTCGGCCATGTGCAGGCCCACGGTCGGCTCGTCGAGCACGTACAGCGTGTGCGGCGCCTTCTGGCCGCGGCGGGTGACGTCGTCGCGCACCTTGCTGAGCTCGGTCACCAGCTTGATGCGCTGCGCCTCGCCGCCCGAGAGCGTGGGCGAAGGCTGCCCCAGCGTGAGGTAGCCGAGCCCCACGTCCTTCAGAAGCTGCAGCGGGTGGCTGATGTTGGGCATGGCCGCGAAGAACTCGACCGCCTCGTCCACCTCCATCTGCAGCACCTCGCCGATGCTCTTGCCGCGCCAGCTCACGGCCAGTGTCTCGGGGTTGAAGCGCGCGCCGTGGCACACCTCGCAGGGCACCTTCACGTCGGGCAGGAAGCTCATCTCGATGGTGCGCACGCCCGCGCCCTCGCAGCCGGGGCAGCGACCTTCGCCGGTGTTGAAGCTGAAGCGTGCCGGGCCGTAGCCGCGCGCCTTGGCTTCGAGCGTGTCGGCGAACAGCTTGCGGATGGTGTCCCAGAAGCCGATGTAGGTGGCCGGGCAGCTGCGCGGCGTCTTGCCGATGGGGGTCTGGTCGACCTCGAGCACGCGGTCGATGGACTCGTAGCCCTCGACGCGGTCGCAGCCGGACCAGGCCGGGCGCTTGCCCGCGGCATCGGCGTCGCGGCCGGCCTTGGTCATGCGCTGGACCACGATGGCATGCACGCTGGCCAGCAGCACGTCGCGCGCCAGCGTCGACTTGCCCGAGCCGCTCACGCCGGTGACCACCACGAGGCGGTGCAGTGGCAGCGTGGCCGTCACGTCCTGCAGGTTGTGCAGGTCGGCGCCGTGCACGGTGAGCCATGCATTGGCATTGGCTCCCTCCCCTCCCGGGGGAGGGTTGGGGTGGGGGCTGGCGGCGCTTGCACGGCCAGAGGCCTTGTTGGAGGCCGTCGTGCCCCCTCCCCGGCCCTCCCCCGGAAGGGGAGGGAGAGGAACAAGCCGCCGTGCGTGCAAGGGATGCTTGATCGCATCGCGCAGGTAGCGCCCGGTCTGCGATTCGCCGGCCTTCTGGATGTCGGCCACCGAGCCCTCGGCCACGAGCCGGCCGCCGCGCTTGCCCGCGCTCGGGCCGATGTCGATGATGTGGTCGGCGCGGCGGATGGTGTCTTCGTCGTGCTCCACCACCACCAGCGTGTTGCCCTTGTCGCCGAGTTTGTGCAGCGCGTCGAGCAGGATCTGGTTGTCGCGCGCATGCAGGCCGATGGTCGGCTCGTCGAGCACGTAGCACACGCCCTGCAGGTTGCTGCCCAGCTGCGCCGCCAGGCGGATACGCTGCGCCTCGCCGCCTGAGAGCGTGGGCGCGCCGCGGTCGAGCGTGAGATAGCCCAGGCCCACCTCTTCCAGAAACTCCAGACGGCTCCTGATCTCGGGCACCAGGTCGCGCGCGATCTCGGCTTCACGGCCCGCGAGCGCCAGCCCTTCGAACCACTGCCGCACCTCGGTCACGCTCATGCGCGCGAGCTCGGTGATGCCGATGCCGCTCAGGCCATCCGCCGGCGAGGCGCCGAAGCTCACGGCGCGCGCCGTGGCGTTCAGGCGCGTGCCCTCACATGTCGGACAGGCGGTGTCGGCCAGGTCCTCCACCTCGGGCTCGGCGAAGGTCTGTTCGCGGCCCTTGTTGTCGTCATCGCGGATGGAATCGTCGAAGACCTTGCGCTGGTCCTTGCTGAGCTTCACGCCCGTGCCCACGCAGTCGGGGCACCAGCCGTGCTTGCTGTTGTAGCTGAACAGGCGCGGGTCGAGCTCGGCGTAGCTGGTGCTGCACACGGGGCAGGCGCGCAGCGTGGAGAACACGTTCACACGGCCGATGCCCGAGGCCGACACGCCGGCCATCATCGCGGCCTTGAGCCCGTCGAGCTCGCTCAGCACATGCACCACGCCCTTGCCGTGTTCGAGCGCCTTGGCAAGCGCCTCGCGCAGCTCGGTTTCCTTCGCGGGCAGCACGTCGAGGCTGGCCACCGGCAGCTCGATGCTGTGCTCCTTGAAGCGGTCGATGCGCGGGAAGCCGGTGGTCGGCAGGAAGTCGCCGTCCACGCGCAGGTGCGTGAAGCCGCGCGGGCGCGCCCAGTCGGCCAGCTCGGTGTACACGCCCTTGCGGTTGCTCACCAGCGGCGCGAGCAGGCCGATGTGCTGGCCCTTGAAATTGCGCATCAGCTGCGCGGCGATGCTGTCGGGCGTCTGCGGCTGCACGGCGGCGCCGTCGTGGATGCAGTGCTGGATGCCCAGCTTCACGTACAGCAGGCGCAGGAAGTGCCAAACCTCGGTGGTGGTGCCCACCGTGCTCTTGCGGCCGCCGCGCGACAGGCGCTGCTCGATGGCCACGGTCGGCGGAATGCCGTACACCGCGTCCACCTCGGGCCGGCCGGCCGGCTGCACGATGCTGCGCGCATAGGCGTTGAGCGATTCGAGGTAGCGCCGCTGCCCTTCGTTGAACAGGATGTCGAAGGCGAGCGTCGACTTGCCCGAGCCGCTCACGCCCGTCACCACGCTGAACTTGCCGCGCGGAATGTTCACGCTGAGGTTCTTGAGGTTGTGCTCGCGCGCATTGACGATCTCGATCGCATGGCCGCCGGGCGCCGTCTTCGCATTGGCGATGTAGCGCCGCGCGGCGCGCTCGGCCACCTTGTAGGCCTCGGGGCCGATCGCCAGGTCGTAGTCGGCCAGCGCCGCGCCGGTGAGCGAGGCGCGGTTCTCGCGCAACTGCTCGGGCGTGCCCTCGGCCACCACCATGCCGCCGCCCTCGCCGCCTTCGGGGCCGAGGTCGATGCACCAGTCGCTGGCGCGGATCACGTCGAGGTTGTGCTCGATCACGATCAGCGAATGGCCGGCGTCGAGCAGCTTGCGCAGCGCGCGCATCAGCCGCGCGATGTCGTCGAAGTGCAGGCCGGTGGTCGGCTCGTCGAACAGGAACAGCGTGCCCCGGCGCGCCACCGACTGCTTGCTCGCGGTCGCGCTCTTCGCCGCTTCGGCGAGGAAGCCCGCGAGCTTCAGGCGCTGAGCCTCGCCGCCGGAGAGCGTCGGCACGGGCTGGCCGAGCTTGACGTAGTCGAGCCCCACGTCGGAGATCGGCTGCAGCACGCGCAGCACGTCGCGATCGGCCTCGAACACGGTGGCCGCTTCGGCCACCGTGAGGTCGAGCACGTCGGCCACGTTGTAGCTCCTGCCCTTGCGCTCCACGCGCACTTCGAGAATTTCGGGGCGGTAGCGCTTGCCGTCGCAGTCGGGGCAGCGCAGGTAGACGTCGGACAGAAACTGCATCTCGACGTGCTCGAAGCCCGAGCCGCCGCAGGTCGGGCAGCGCCCGTCGCCGGAGTTGAAGCTGAACTTGCTCGCGGTGTAGCCGCGCTGGCGCGACAGCGTGGCCGTCGCGAAGATCTCGCGGATCGCGTCCCAGGCGCCCACGTAGCTCGCGGGGTTGGAGCGCGCGGTCTTGCCGATCGGCGACTGGTCGACGAAGACCACGTCGCCGAGGTGATCGGCGCCGAGCATGCGGTCGTGTGCGCCGGGCGTTTCCGTGGCCTTGCCGAAGTGACGCATCAGCGCAGGCGCCAGCACGTCCTGGATCAGCGTCGATTTGCCCGAGCCGCTGACGCCGGTGACGCACACCAGCCGCGCGAGCGGGAACTCGACCGTGACGTTCTTCAGGTTGTGCTCGCGTACACCTTCGAGGATGAGCCGGTGCGTGTTCTCGCTCACGAGCCGCTTGAAGCCCATGCCGATCTTCTTGCGCCCGCCCAGGTACTGGCCGGTGAGCGTGTCGGCGTCGCGCAGCTGGTCGGTGGTGCCGTCGAACACGATCTGCCCGCCGCGCGCGCCGGGGCCTGGGCCCATGTCGATCACGCGGTCGGCCGCGAGCATCACGGCCGGGTCGTGCTCGACCACGACCAGCGTGTTGCCCGCATCGCGCAGGCGCAGCATGGCCTCGGTGATGCGGTTCATGTCGCGCGGGTGCAGGCCGATGCTGGGCTCGTCGAGCACGAACAGCGTGTTGACCAGCGAGGTGCCGAGCGCGGTCGTGAGGTTGATGCGCTGCACCTCGCCGCCGCTCAGCGTGCGGCTCTGGCGGTCGAGCGTGAGGTAGCCGATGCCGACGTCGTGCAGGTAGCGCAGGCGGGTGGTGATTTCTTCGAACAGCAGCTTCAGGGCCTGTGCTTCCCCGGTCTTGGCTCCTTCCCCCGCTGGGTGAAGGCTGGGATGGGGGCTCGCGGCCTCATTCGAGGCAGCAGGGCTTGCAGGCGCTGCCGGCCCCCACCCCTGCCCTCCCCCGGCGGGGGAGGGAGAAACACCCATGCGGTCGAAGAATTTACGCAGCCGCTCGATCGGCAGCAGCATCAGGTCATGCAGGCACAACCCCGGCAGTGCCTCCAGCTGAGCCCGCGTCCACTTCGCCCCCGTCGGCATGAATCGCTTCCCGGGCGGCAACACCGCGTCTGCATCTTCCTTGCTGCCGATGCGCCAGATCAGGCTGTCGAGCTTCAGGCGCGCGCCGCTGCAGGTCGGGCATTGCGTATAGCTGCGGTACTTCGACAAGAGCACGCGGATGTGCATCTTGTAGGCCTTGCTCTCCAGGTAGCCGAAGAAGCGCCGCACGCCATACCACTGCTTGTTCCAGTTGCCTTCCTTGTAGTTGGGCGTGCCCTCGATCACCCAGTGCTTCTGCTCCTCGGTGAGCTTGTTCCAGGGCGTGTCGCGCGGGATGCCGGCGGCCTCGGCGTGGCGCATGAGGTCGTCCTGCGCTTCTTTCCACGCGGGCGTCTGGATGGTCTTGATGGCGCCGGCGCGCAGCGTGAGCTTGTCGTTCGGAATCACGAGGCCCAGGTCGACACCGATCACGCGGCCGAAACCGCGGCAGGTGTCGCAGGCGCCCACGGCCGAATTGAACGAGAACATCGACGGGATCGGGTCGGCATAGCGGATGTCGCTCTCGGGGCAGTGCAGGCCGGTGGAGAACTTCCACACGTCCGTCGGTGCGTTTTCCTCGGCGCCGGTCGCATGCACGGTGACGCGCCCGCTGCCGCGCTTGAGCGCCACCTCGATCGCCTCGACCACGCGCGCCCGCTCGGCGCCCGATGCACGGAAGCGGTCGGCCACCACGTCGAGCACCTTGCGCGGACCGGTGGGCGTGGCCACCTCGCGCTCGGCCTGCACGCGCGTGAAGCCGCTGGCCGACAGCCACTGCGTCACTTCCTCGGCCGTGGTGCTCGCTGGCAGCTCGACCGGAAAGGTGACCACGAGGCGCGGATCGCCCGCAGCCGCCGCGCGCTCGACGATCTGCGCGTAGATGCTGTCGGGCGAGTCGTGGCGCACCGGCAGCGCGGTCTCGCGGTCGAACAGGTCGGCCGCGCGCGCGAACAGCAGCTTCAGGTGGTCGTTCAGCTCGGTCATGGTGCCGACCGTGGAGCGCGAGGAGCGCACCGGGTTGGTCTGGTCGATGGCGATGGCGGGCGGCACGCCCTCCACCTTGTCGACGGCCGGCTTGTCCATGCGGTCCAGGAACTGGCGCGCGTAAGCGGAGAAGGTCTCCACGTAGCGCCGCTGGCCTTCGGCATAGAGGGTGTCGAAAACGAGGCTCGACTTGCCCGAGCCGCTGGGCCCGGTGACCACGGTCATCTCGCCTGTGCGGATGTCGAGGTCGAGGTTCTGGAGGTTGTGCTGGCGCGCGCCGCGAATCCGGATGGAGCCCTGTGTCATGAGTGCCTTGGGGGGTGGGGCAAACATTCTAGGGAGTGGCTCATGACGGGTTCGTGCAGTACTTCACAAGGTCGGTGGCTTCGCAGGGGTTTGTCCGGATGGAGTTGAAGACACTTTTAGAAACAAATAGCACATTTGTTTTCGATTGCTTCCGAGCTTGTCGAGAGGAGAAATTTCCATGAAGAAGATGACGCGCACGCTGTGTGCCGCCGCGCTGCTGGCACTGTCGGCGGCCGGCGCTCCGGCGCAGATCCTGATCGGACAGACCGCCGGCATGACCGGCTCGGTGGCCGCGGGCGTGAACGAGACCATCGGCGGCGCCCAGCTGGTGATCGATGCGGCCAATGCCCAGGGTGGCATCCACGGCGAGAAGATCGAGATGATCCGCATGGACGACGCTTTCGACGTCAAGCGCGCCAGCGAGAACGCCCGCGTGCTGATCGAGGACAAGAAGGTGCTGGCGCTCTTCATGAGCCGCGGCACGCCGCACTCGCAGGCCATCATCCCGTGGCTCGACAAGTACGACGTGGCGCTCATCGGCCCCTCGACGGGCGCGATGGTGCTGCACAAGCCGCTGCAGAAGCACGTGTTCAACGTGCGCGCCACCTACCAGCGCGAGGCCGAGAAGGCGGTGCAGCACCTGCTGACCATCGGCCTCACGCGCATTGCGGTGGTGCATGTGACCGACTCGTTCGGCGCGGACGCGCTCGAGGGTGCGATGACCGGCTTCACCAAGGGCAAGGCCAAGCCGGTCGTGACCATTCCGGCCGACCGCGAGAAGCCCGACTACAAGACCATCGTGCCGGCCATCAAGGATGCCGATGCACAGGCCGTGGTGTGGATCGGCTCGGGCGTCGCCGTGGTGGACGGCATCAAGGCGCTGCGCGCCGCGGGCTCCGCGGCGCAGGTGGTCACGCTGTCGAACAACGCTTCGTCGGGCTTCATCAAGCAGCTGGGCGACGCGAGCCGCGGCGTGATCGTGACGCAGGTGTTCCCGAACGAGCGCTCGCTCGGCCAGCCGATGGTGAAGGAAGCCCTGGCCCTCGCGCAGGCCAAGGGCCAGGCCGAACTGTCGCCGGCCACGCTCGAAGGCTTCGCCTCGGCCAAGGTGCTGGTGGAGGCGCTGCGCCGCGCGGGCCCCAAGCCCACACGCGCAAAGATCGTGGCGGCGCTCGACAGCCTGCGGGGCTACGACCTGGGCGGCGGGCTCGAGGTGAGCTACTCGCCGCAGGACCACAGCGGCATCGATTTCGCGGACCTGTCGATCATCAGCGACGGCAAGTTCAAGCGCTGACCGCCGCGCGGCGCCTTCCTACTTCGGCGCGGCGGCGGGCGCCGTTTCGTGCGCTGCGTCGGCGCCATGCTTCTCGCCCGACATGTCGACCTTGTCGCCGGCCTTGGAAATCACGAACAGAGCGATGGCGGCAAAGACGATGAAGCCGACGGCGAGTTTCCACATGGGTGCTGTCTCCTGACGAGGTTGATTCAAGGGGCTCAAGAAAAAGGCTTCATGCGGTTGGCATGAAGCCTCTTTGTTGAACGGAGGGCGGATGGCGCCCTCCTCTGCGCGAGCAGCGATCAGTCGTTGGCGTAGATGTCCACGTTCTTCGTTTCGCGGATGAAGAGCGTGCCCACCACCAGCGTGACGCCGGCGATGATGATCGGATACCAGAGGCCGTTGTACATGTTGCCGGTGGAGGCCACGATGGCGAAGGCGGTGGTTGGCAGCAGGCCGCCGAACCAGCCGTTGCCGATGTGGTACGGCAGGCTCATCGAGGTGTAGCGGATGCGCGTGGGGAAGAGTTCCACCAGCATCGCGGCGATCGGGCCGTAGACCATTGTCACCAGCAGCACCAGCCAGAACAGCAGCAGCACCGTCAGTACCTTGTTCATCTTCGCGGGGTCGGCCTTGGCCGGGTAGCCCGCGACCTTCAGGTCTTCGGCCACGCTCTTCTTGAAGGCGGCGATTTCCTTGGCGGAGCCCTCGTCGAACTTGGAGTTCACGACGTTGCCGACGGGCGCCTCGACCGACTTGTCGCCGATCTTCACGACGGCCTTCGAGCCCGGCGCGCCGGCCACGTTTTCATAGCTCACCGAGTTCTGCACCAGGTAGCGCTTGGCGATGTCGCACGAGCTCCTGAAGTCGATCTCGCGGGCCACCGGGTTGCCCTGGAACGAGCAGGTCGCAGGGTCGGCCGTCACCGTGACGCCGGCCGTGGCCTGTGCACGGGCCAGGTCGGGGTTGGCGGCTTCGGTCAGCATCTTGAAGACCGGGAAGTAGGTGACCACGGCCAGCAGGCAGCCGGCCATGATGATCGGCTTGCGGCCGATCTTGTCGGACAGCGTTCCGAAGACCACGAAGAACGGCGTGCCGATCAGCAGCGCGGCGGCGATCATCAGGTTGGCCGTGGTCGCATCCACCTTGAGCTGTGCCGTCAGGAAGAACAGCGCATAGAACTGGCCCGAATACCAGACCACGGCCTGGCCTGCCGTGAGGCCGATCAGCGCCAGGATCACGATCTTGAGGTTCTTCCACTGGCCGAAGGATTCGGACAGCGGCGCCTTCGAGGTCTTGCCCTCGGCCTTCATCTTCTGGAAGGCCGGCGACTCGGACAGCGAGAGCCGGATCCACACCGACACGCCGAGCAGCAGGATCGACACCAGGAACGGAATGCGCCAGCCCCAGTCGTTGAACACCGCTTCGCCCATGCCTTCGCGAACGCCCAGGATCACCAGCAGGCTCAGGAACAGGCCGAGCGTGGCGGTGGTCTGGATCCACGAGGTGTAGGCGCCGCGCTTGCCGTGCGGCGAGTGCTCGGCCACGTAGGTGGCGGCGCCGCCGTACTCGCCGCCGAGCGCGAGGCCCTGCAGCATGCGCAGCGCGATCAGGATCACCGGCGCAGCGACGCCGATGGTCGCGTAGCTGGGCAGCAGGCCGACGATGAAGGTCGACAGGCCCATGATCAGGATCGTCACCAGGAAGGTGTACTTGCGCCCGATCATGTCGCCCAGGCGGCCGAACACGATGGCACCGAACGGACGCACCAGGAAGCCCGCGGCGAACGCCAGCAGCGCGAAGATGAAGGCGGCGCCCGCATCGAGGCCGCTGAAGAACTGCTTCGCGATGATCGCGGCGAGCGAACCGTAGAGATAGAAGTCGTACCACTCGAACACGGTGCCGAGCGAGGAGGCGAAGATGACCTTCTTCTCCTCCGAGGACATGGGCCGGGGGGCCGGATGCGGCACTCCCCGTGAATCTAGTGTGGCTGCCATTGCGTCGTCTCCTGTGTGTGTGCGTTCATGCGGCGCCCGACTGTTTCGGGACCGTGAGGCATTCTTGGAGGCGCGACTGACCCGAGCCTTGCGCGAAACTGAACCGGTGCTTACGGTTTAAGGTGAAACCCGCGGGGCGCGTTTCAGGTTGTAAGAAATCCGGGGGTCGCTCAGTTTTTGCTGCTGCGCAGCAGGGACGGGCGCTGGTCCGCCGAGGTCCATTGCGGGCCGTCGAACCACGCATCGCCCGACAGGTAGGCGCGCAGCATCTGCAGGCCGTCGAAGCCCCAGAACAGGCGGCCGTCGACCACATAGGCGGGCGTGCCGAACACGCCGAGCTGCAGGGCCTCGTCGGTGTTGCGCTTGAGCAGGGCCTTGCTCTCCTCGCTGTTCGCGTCGCGCTTCGGCGCCAGCTGCGCGGTGAGCGCGGCGAGGCGCGCGGCGTCGCCCGCGTCTTCGCCGCCGCGCCACACATGGCGGAAGATGGTCTCGGCCACGAAGCGGCTGATGCTGCCGTCGTCGCTCGTCGACACTGCCAGCCGCAGGTGAGGCAGCGGGTTGTAAGGGTGCGAGGCGGGCATCTCGATCCGGATGCCGTTCGTGTGGCCCAGCCAGAGCACGTGGCGGTAGGTCCAGCTGCGCTTCGACGGAATCTCCACCGGCCCGAGCTGGCCGTGCTGCTTGAGCAGCGCCCCCAGCAGCACGGGCTTGTAGGCCACGCTGCAGCTCAGGCCTTCGAGCGCCTCCGGCAGGTGCTCGAACGCGAGGTGCGCGTAGGGCGAGATGAAGTCGAGATAGAAGTCGATGTGCTTCATGCGGCGTTGTCTCCTGAAGCGCGCCAGATGCCGGCCCGCGCCCGCAACTCTATCGCGCGCCACACGTGGCGTCGCGTTTCGTCCTCCATCCGGCTCCAGCCAGCGATCTCCGGGATGGTGCGCAAACACCCTTCGCAGAAGCCGCTCAGGCGGTCCATGCGGCACACGGAAGAGCACGGCGAGGGCACGTCGTCGGCCATGGCCTGCACGGCCACGGCGCGCTCGGCCAAGGTCTCGGCCTCGTCGAAGTTCACACCACGTCCGCCACCGGCGCGCCGGTGAGCTTCTCGAGGTCGTGCGGGCGCAGCTGGAACACCGCATGCGGATGGCCCGCGGCCGCCCAGATCTCCTCGAAGCGGAACAGCTCGCGGTCGATCAGCACCACGGGCTTGGTCACGTGCCCGACCGGCGACACGCCGCCGATGGTGAAGCCGGTGCGCGCCTTCACGAAGTCGGCGTCGGCGCGGCCGGTCTTGCCGACCAGCGCATCGACCTTCTTCTCGTCGACGCGCCTGTCGCCCGAGGTAATGACCAGCACCGCCGCCTCATCGCTCTTGCGGCGGAAGATGATGCTCTTGGCGATCTGGCCGACCGAGATGCCGAGCGCGTCGGCCGCCTGTTGCGCGGTGCGGCAGGCGTCGTCGAGCATGCGCGGGGCATGCGGATGGCCGGCGTCCTGGAGCACGCGCGAGACGCGCTGGACACCGTCGGGAAGGGAATGGAGTTCGGAGCCGCACATGGCAGGTTCAGCAGGTTCTGGGTTCATCGAGGCCCCAGAGCATACGGAAAAGCCTGCGCCGCCGCCCGGGGTGCACCAATGCGAAGAGCGTCGCGGCGCCAGGGCGCACGAGGCCCGTGCGTCCGGTGCCGGGCCCGGGGGCGTTTTCGGTGCGCAACCGGCCGGCCAGGGCGGCCGCGGCACCCGCATGATCGGGCATGGATATTGCTTATCCCTCGGTTCACAGTGCCTCCGCTAACGACGGCGGGGTTCAAGCGAGCCGGCGGCCGACAAGCCGCGAGCTCGTCTGCTCCAACCCAATTTCGCATCCGTTCCGTCGCGGGGCTCTGCTGCCGCTGTCTGCCACGACAGCGCGGCGCTGCACCTCCAAGGGCCGGCTGCGTGCAGGACCCCCAATGAAGATCGCAGTCATCGGCCACGGCATGGTCGGCCACAAGTTCCTCGAGCAACTCCACGAGCTCGGCGTCGCGAACGCGCAAGTCACCGTGCTGTGCGAGGAGCCCCGCCCGGCGTACGACCGGGTTCACCTGTCCGAGTTCTTCGCCGGCAAGACGGCGGAAGACCTGTCGCTCGTCGAGCCGGGCTTCTTCGAGCGCAGCGGCTTCACGCTGCGCCTGGCCGCGCGGGCGGTAGCCATCGAGCGGCGCAACAACACCGTCACCACGGCCGACGGCGAAGTGGTGCACTACGACAAGCTGGTGCTTGCGACGGGCTCCTTCCCCTTCGTGCCCGCCGTGCCCGGCCGCGACCGCCCGAACTGCTTCGTCTACCGCACCATCGAGGACCTCGAGGCCATGAAGGCCTGCGGCGCCCGCTCGAAGAGCGGCGTGGTCGTCGGCGGCGGCCTGCTGGGCCTGGAATGCGCCAAGGCGCTGCGCGACATGGGCCTCGAAACCCACGTCGTGGAGTTCGCACCGCGCCTGATGGCCGTGCAGGTCGACGAAGGCGGCGGCCGCGCCCTGCGCAACAGCATCGAGGCAATGGGCCTGCACGTGCACACCGGCCGCAACACGGTGGAGATCACCGACGGCGCGACCGCCCGCCACCGCATGGTGTTCGCCGACGGCACGCACCTGGAAACCGACATGATCGTGTTCTCCGCCGGCATCCGTCCGCGCGACGAACTGGCGCGCCAGAGCGTGCTGGCCGTCGGCCCGCGCGGCGGCGTGGCGGTCGACAGCCACTGCCGCACCAGCGACCGCAACATCTACGCGATCGGCGAATGCGCGTCGTGGAACGAGCAGACCTTCGGCCTCGTCGCACCGGGCTACGACATGGCCCGCGTGGCCGCCAGGCACATCGCCGGCCAGGACGACGCCGCCTTCACCGGTGCCGACATGAGCACCAAGCTCAAGCTGATGGGCGTGGACGTTGCAAGCATCGGCGACGCGCACGGCAAGACGCCGAAGTCGCGCGCCTACCAGTACGTCGACGAGCGCAAGCAGATCTACAAGAAGATCGTTGTCAGCGAGGACGGCAAGCAGCTGCTGGGCGCGGTGCTGGTCGGCGATGCCGCCGAGTACGGCACGCTGCTGCAGATGGCGCTCAACGGCATCGCGCTGCCCGCCGACCCTGAATTCCTGATCCTGCCGTCGAGCGACGGCAAGGCCAAGCCGGGCCTGGGCGTCGATGCGCTGCCCGACACCGCGCAGATCTGCTCGTGCAACAGCGTCACCAAGGGCCGGATCTGCGAGGCCGTGGGCGAGGGCGTGTGCACCGTCGCCGAGCTGAAGGCCTGCACCAAGGCCGGCGCCACCTGCGGCGGCTGCGTGCCGCTGGTCACGCAGGTGATGAAGATGGAGATGTCCAAGCGCGGCATGGCGGTCAACAACCACCTGTGCGAGCACTTCCCCTACTCGCGCCAGGAGCTGTACCACCTGATCCGCGTGGGCGAGATCCGCAGCTTCGCCGACCTGCTGGCAAAGCACGGCAAGGGCCTGGGCTGCGACATCTGCAAGCCGACGGCCGCGAGCATCTTCGCTTCGTGCTGGAACGAGTTCGTGCTGAAGAAGGACCTGGCCAGCCTGCAGGACAGCAACGACTACTTCCTCGGCAACATCCAGAAGGATGGCACCTACTCGGTGGTGCCGCGCATGCCGGGCGGCGAGGTCACGCCCGACGGGCTGATCGCGGTGGGCCAGGTGGCGAAGAAGTACGGCCTGTACACCAAGATCACAGGCGGTGCGCGCGTGGACATGTTCGGTGCGCGCGTCGAGCAGCTGCCCGCCATCTGGGAAGAATTGATCGCGGCCGGCTTCGAATCGGGCCATGCCTACGGCAAGTCGCTGCGCACGGTGAAGAGCTGCGTCGGCTCCACCTGGTGCCGCTACGGCGTAGACGACAGCGTCGGCCTGGCCGTGGAACTGGAGAACCGCTACAAGGGCCTGCGCGCGCCGCACAAGATCAAGTTCGGCGTGTCGGGCTGCACCCGCGAATGCGCGGAAGCGCAGGGCAAGGACGTCGGCATCATCGCGACCGACAAGGGCTGGAACCTCTACGTGTGCGGCAACGGCGGCATGAAGCCGCGCCATGCCGAACTGCTCGCGAGCGACCTCACCAAGGCCGAGCTGATCCGGCTGATCGACCGCTTCCTGATGTTCTACGTGCGCACGGCCGACCGCCTGCAGCGCACCAGCACGTGGCGCGAGAACCTCGAGGGCGGCCTCGACTACCTCAAGGATGTGCTGCTGCAGGACACGCTGGGCCTCGGCGACGAGCTGGAAACACAGATGCAGCGCGTGGTCGACACCTACCAGTGCGAATGGAAGACCGCGGTGAACGACCCCGTCACGCGCCAGCGCTTCCGCTCCTTCGTCAACAGCGAGAAGCCGGACGAGCACATCGTTTTCGTGCAGGAGCGCGGCCAGATCCGCCCCGCCCGCGTGGAAGAGCGCGGCGAAGCCGCCTCCGACGTCTCGATGGCCTGAAGAACACCCAAGGAAATCCCATGACCCAAGACAAGCTTCAGTGGACCCCGGTGTGCGCGGCCACCGACATCCTGCCCGACACCGGCGTGTGCGCGCTGGTCGACGGCGTGCATGTCGCGATCTTCAGCGTCGGCCATGAGCAGGCGCTGTTCGCCATCGACAACATCGACCCGAAGGCGGGGGCCAGCGTGCTGTCGCGCGGGCTGGTCGGCAGCCTGGGCGAGCGCATCGTCGTGGCTTCGCCGCTCTACAAGAACCACTTCGACCTGCGCAGCGGCGAATGCCTGGAAGCGCCCGAGCACTCGGTGCGCGCGCATGCCGTGCGCGTGCAGGAAGGCCGCGTGCTCGTCGCGCTGGCTTGAGGCCCCAGTCTCCCTTTTCAGTTTCGTCTCCATCGCTTCCAAGGAACCAGAATGGCCTATCTAGCCCCCGCCGAATTCGTCACCAAGATGGTGGACGCCGGTGAATCCAAGCTGCTGATGTCCACGCGCGACACGCTCATCCGCTCGTACATGGCGGGCGCGATCCTCGCGCTGGCGGCGGCCTTTGCCGTGAGCATCACCGTGAACACCGGCAATGCGCTCGTTGGCGCGATGCTGTTCCCGGTGGGCTTCATCATGCTGTACCTGCTGGGCTTCGACCTGCTGACCGGCGTGTTCACGCTGGCACCGCTGGCCGTGCTCGACAAGCGCCCCGGCGCCACCTGGGGCGGCGTCATGCGCAACTGGGGACTGGTGTTCACCGGCAACTTCGCGGGCGCGCTGACGGTCGCGGTGTTCATGGCCGTCATCTTCACCTTCGGCTTCAGCGAGGCGCCCAACGCCATCGGCGAGAAGCTCGGCCACATCGGCGAAGGCCGCACCATCGGCTACTCCGCGCATGGCGCCGCCGGCATGCTCACGTTGTTCATCCGCGCCGTGATGTGCAACTGGATGGTGTCGACGGGCGTGGTGGCGGCCATGATGTCGACCACCGTGTCGGGCAAGGCGATCGGCATGTGGATGCCGGTCATGGTCTTCTTCTACATGGGCTTCGAACACTCGATCGTCAACATGTTCCTGTTCCCCACCGGCCTGATGCTGGGCGGCAAGTTCACGATCATGGACTACCTGATCTGGAACGAACTGCCCACGGTGCTGGGCAACCTCGTCGGCGGCCTGACCTTCGTCGGGCTGACGCTCTACTCCACGCACTACAAGACGGCGCCCAAGCGCGCCGCCAGCTGAGCCGGCCTGGATGCCGCGCAAGGCATTGCGCGTGACGCTCGGCCAGCATTCGCTGGCAGGGCGCAAATCGCCGGTCAACCAGGACTTCCACGGCGCCATGCTGCCCGAGGGGGCGCTGCGCGCCTCCAAGGGCATCGCGGTGGCGCTCGCCGACGGCATCGGCTCCAGCCGCGTGAGCCAGGTGGCGAGCGCGGCGGCCGTGCGGGGCTTTCTCGACGACTACTACGCAACCTCCGACGCGTGGTCGGTGCGCCGCTCCGCGCAGCGGGTGCTGGACGCCACCAACTCGTGGCTGCATGCGCAGACGATGCGCAGCGACGCGCGCTTCGACAAGGACAGCGGCTACGTCTGCACCTTCAGCGCGCTGATCCTCAAGGGCCGCGACGCGCACCTGCTGCACGTCGGCGATGCGCGCATCTACCGGCTGCATGCCGGCGCGCTGGAACAGCTCACCGAAGACCATCGCGTCAACGTGTCGTCGGCCGAGTCGTACCTCGGGCGCGCTCTGGGCGCGGGCGCCAATGTGGAGATCGACTACCGCTGCTGGCAGGCTGAGGCGGGCGAGGTCTACCTGCTGGCCACCGATGGCGCGTACGCGCATCTCGACAGCGGCACGGTGAACGAGGTGCTCGGCCGCTGCGGGGACGATTTCGACGCGGCCGCCCGGCTGCTGGCAGAAACCGCGCAGGCCAAGGGCAGCGACGACGACAGCACGGTCCAGCTGCTGCGCATCGACGAGCTTCCCGAAGCCGACGCGCCGCATGCGCAGCTGCAGCGCGAAGGCCTGGCGCTGCCGCCAGCCCTCGCGCCGAGGGACCGCTTCGAGGGCTTCACGCTCGTGCGCGAGATCCACATGAGCGCGCGCAGCCACGTGTACCTGGCCACCGACGAGGCCACGGGCCAGCCGGTGGTGCTGAAGCTCCCGTCGATCGACCTGCGCGGCGACCCCGACTACCTCGACCGCTTCGTGCTCGAGGAATGGGTGGCGCGGCGCATCGACAGCCCGCACGTGCTCAAGGCCAGCACCGTCGAACGCACGCGCAGCCACCTGTACGTGGCCATGGAGTACGTGGACGGCCAGACGCTGGCGCAGTGGATGGTCGACCACCCCCGGCCCGCGCTGGACAGCGTGCGCGGCATCGTCGAGCAGCTGGCGCGGGGCCTGCAGGCGCTGCACAGCAAGGAAATGCTGCACCAGGACATGCGCCCCGAGAACGTGATGATCGACCGCACGGGCACCGTGAAGATCATCGACCTCGCCGCCACCCACGTCGCGGGCCTGTCCGACGGCAGCGGCGAGCGCCGGGCGCTCGCCATCGAAGGCACGCTGCAGTACACCGCGCCGGAATACTTCACCGGCCATGGCGGCACGGCCCGATCCGACCTGTTCTCGCTGGCGGTGATCGCCTACCAGATGCTCGCCGGCCAGCTGCCTTACGGGCTGCAGGCGTCGCGCATCCGCTCACCCGCCGATGTCGGCCGGCTGCGCTATGTGCCGGTGCGGCATTTCCGTCCCGACCTGCCTGCGTGGGTCGATGCCGTGCTGCAGAAGGCGCTGCAGCCGCAGGCGGCGAAGCGGCAGGAGGCGGTGTCCGAATTCGCGCACGACCTCAGGGCGCCGGGGCCGGAGTTTCTTCGCCCGCGGTCACCCGCGCTGATCGAGCGCCGGCCGGTGCTGTTCTGGCAATGCACGACGGTCCTGCTGGCCGCGGCGGTGATCGTGCTGCTCGGGCTGCGCGCCTTCGGGCGCTGAAGAAGACGAAGCCGCTCAGCCGGCGCGCTTGGTGCGGATCGCCTTCGACGCGCGCGAGTTCGGTTCGCGGCCCAGCGCCTCGCTGATGTAGACGCCCGCGTCGATCAGCTTGTCGAGATCGATGCCGGTCTCGATGCCCATGCCGTGCAGCATGTAGACCACGTCTTCGGTCGCCACGTTGCCCGTTGCGCCCTTCGCGTAGGGGCAGCCGCCGAGGCCGGCCGAGGACGACTGGAAATTCCACACGCCCAGTTCGAGCGCCGCCAGCGTGTTGACCAGCGCCTGCCCGTAGGTGTCGTGAAAATGGCCGGAAACGGCATCGACATCGAAGTGCGCCAGCGTGGCCTCCATCGCCCCTTGCACCTTGCGCGGCGTGCCCACGCCGATGGTGTCGGCCACGTCCACGCGCTGCACGCCAATGCCCTTCATCAGCTGCGCGAGGTAGCCGACCTTGGCCGGTGCGATCTCGCCTTCATACGGGCAGCCCACGGTGCACGACATCGCGCCGCGCACGTGGATGCCCTTCTCGCGCGCCGCGGCCACCACGGGCGCGAAGCGTTCGATGCTCTCGGCAATCGAGCAGTTGATGTTCTTCTGGCTGAAGGCCTCGCTCGCGGCGCCGAACACCACGATCTCGTCGGGCCATTCCTCGCGCGGCGCGGCGATGGCGGCCTCGAAGCCCTTCATGTTGGGCGTGAGCACCGAGTAGCGCACGCCGGGCTTGCGCACGATGCCATGCATCACCTCGGCGTTGTCGGCCATCTGCGGCACCCACTTGGGCGAGACGAAGCTGGTGACCTCGATCTCCTTCAGGCCCGCGTCCTGCAGGCGGTGCACGAGGCCGATCTTGACCTCGGCCGAGACGGGCTGCTTTTCGTTCTGCAGGCCGTCGCGCGGGCCGACGTCGACGAGCTTGACGCGGGTGGGGAGTTTCATGGGATGTCTCTTATGTCGCGGGAGGATGAAAGACCGTCGGCCATTGTCCGACACATGGAAATGCCCTGCCGGACACACAGGCCGCGGAAGGTAGCAATGCGCGCCTGTGGGGTTGCAAATGGTGCCAACCGCACGGCACCCGGGCTCGGACGCAGACCGAAGCGGGCGCTAGACGGTTCCCCGCTGCTCGAAGCCGCCGGGTATGCCGCCCGCGGCGACAGCGTCGAGGCGCTCGTCCACGTCGACCGCATCCACGCGCGCACCGTCCGGCCCCTGCTGCGCCCAACGGACCAGCGCTTCGACCGCGCCAGCCTCGCCGATCGCCAGCGCTTCCACGCTGCCGTCGCGTCGGTTGCGCACCCAACCCTGCACGCCGAGCCGCTGCGCGGCCTGCACCATCGACCAGCGATAGCCCACGCCCTGCACGACGCCGCGGATGACGAGGTGGCGAGCGACGGTGATGGCGTTGTTCATGGCATTGCGATCAGTACGACTTGGGCAGCCCCAGTGCCTTCTCCGCGATGAAGTTCAGGATCATCTGCGGGCTCACCGGCGCGATGCGCGGGATGTAGCTCTCGCGCAGCAGGCGCTCCACATGGTATTCCTTCGCATAGCCCATGCCGCCCAGCGTGAGGATCGCGTTCTGGCAGGCATCGTGCGCCGCCTCGGCCGCGAGGTACTTGGCGGCATTGGCCTCGATGCCGCAGGGCTCGCCCGCGTCGTACAGCGTGGCGGCCTTGAACACCATCAGGTCGGCGGCCTCGAGGTTGGCCCAGGCCCGTGCGAGCGGATGCGCCACGCCCTGGTTCTGCCCGATGGGCCGGCCGAACACGATGCGCTCCTGCGCGTACTGCGAGGCGATGCGCAGCGCCGCGCGGCCGATGCCGATGGCTTCCGCAGCGATCAATATGCGCTCGGGGTTCAGGCCGTGCAGGATGTACTCGAAGCCGCGCCCTTCCTCGCCGATGCGATCCTCCTGCGGCACTTCGAGCCCGTCGATGAAGAGCATGTTCGAATCCACCGCCGCGCGGCCGAGCTTGTGGATCTCGCGCACCTCGACCTTGCTGCGGTCCAACGCCGTGTAGAACAGCGTGAGGCCTTGCGTGGGCTTCTTCACCTGGTCGATCGGCGTGGTGCGCGTGAGGATGAGCATGCGGTCGGCGACCTGCGCGGTCGAGATCCATATCTTGCGGCCGTGCAGCAGGTAGCTGCCGCCGGGCTGGCGCACCGCCTGCGTCTTGAGGCTGGTGGTGTCGAGCCCCGCGTCGGGCTCGGTCACGGCGAAGCAGGCTTTCTCGGTGCCCGCGATCAGCGGCGGCAGGAAGCGCTGGCGTTGGGCCTCGCTGCCGAACACCACCACCGGGTTGAGCCCGAAGATGTTCATGTGCACCGACGATGCGCCCGACATGCCCGCGCCCGACGCGCTGATGGCACGCATCATCAGCGCCGCCTCGGTGATGCCGAGCCCCGCGCCGCCCTGCGCCTCGGGCATCGCGATGCCGAGCCAGCCGCTCGCTGCAACGGCGCGGTGGAATTCATGCGGGAACACGGCGCGATCGTCGTGGTCGCGCCAGTAGTCGGCGGGGAAGTCCTCGCAGAGGCGTTCGATGGCCGCGACCAGCGAGCGCTGGTCTTCGTTCAGGGAGAAGTTCATTCTTTGCTGTCCTTCGGTGGGTCGGGTTGCAGCGTGACGCCGCGTTCGAGCATGCGGGCAATGGCCTCGTCGCCATATCCCGCTTCGCGCAGCAGCTCCACGCTCTGCTCGCCGATGCGCGGCGCGGGCCGGCGGATGGCGGTGGGCGTGGCGCCGTAGCGGCCGACCGGCGCGAGGGTGCGGATGCGGCCCTCGGTCGGGTGGTCGAGCTCGGGGTAGAAATCGACGGCGCGCAGGTGCGGATCGTCGAGCAGGCTCTCGGTGCTGTGAAGGCGCGCGACGGGGATATCGGCAGCATCGAGCGCGGCGAACCATTCGTCGCTGGTGCGCGTGGCCATCGCTTCGGCGACGAAGGCGTACACCGCGCCGATGTTCGCGGCGCGCGCGGTGTGCGTGCCGAACATCGGCGAATCGCGCAGCCCGGGGCGGCCGATCAGGTCGAAGAAGGCCTGCCAGTGCTTGTCGTTGTAGATCAGCACGCTGAGGTAGCCGTCGGCCGTGGCGTAGGGCTTGCGGTGCGGTGCGAGCAAGCGCGCATAGCCGGTGGGGCCGAGCGGCGGCTCGAAACTGTGGCCGCCGAGGTGGTCGCCCATGACGAACTGCGAGAGCGCTTCGAACATCGGCACCTCGACCGCCTGGCCCTTGCCGGTGCGTTGCGCGTGCAGCACGGCGGCGAGCAGCGCGATGGCGGCCTGCAGTCCGACGGCGCGGTCGGCGAGCGTGACGGGTGCATAGCGCGGTTCGCCGCCGCTTTGCTGCGCGAACAGCGAGGCCACGCCTGCCGCGCCCTGGATCAGGTCGTCGTACGCGGGCCTGCCGGCGTAGGGCCCCTGCTCGCCATAGCCGAAGGCGCCGAGGTAGACGATCTTCGGATTGGCCCCGGCCACCGCGTCGTAGTCAAGCCCGAGCCGCGCCATCGCCTGCGGCCGCGTGTTGTAGATCAATGCATCGCAACTTGCCGCGAGCTTCAGGCAGGCCTCGCGCCCTTCGGGCTGCTTGAGGTCGAGCACGATCGAACGCTTGTTGCGGTTCAGGTGCAGCGCCATCGCGCCCATGCCCGGGTGGCGCATGGGGCCGACAGCGCGCAGGTTGTCGCCGCCGGGCGGCTCGACCTTGATGACGTCGGCGCCGAGGTCGCCAAGCGTCTGCGTGGCGTAAGGCCCCATCACCACGGCCGTGAGGTCGAGGATGCGGATGCCTTGGAGAGGTCCGGAGGTGTTCATGTCTTCGCTCCTTCCCCCGCTGGGGGAAAGTCGGGATGGGGGCAGGCAGGGCGCCAAGCAGGGACGCCGCTTGCCCCCACCCCTGCCCTCCCCCAGCGGGGGAGGGATAAAGTCGGATCACTCATTCGGGCTGAATCCCCGCAGCCTGGATCAGCTTCTTCCATTTCGCCAGTTCCGACACCGTGAACGCCCCCAGCTCCTCGGGCGTACTGCCGAAGGCATCGAAGCCCAGCTTGCTCACACGCTCGCGGAAGGCCGCGCCGTTCGCCATCTCCGACAGCGCCTTGTTGAGCTTCAGCACGATGTCGCGCGGCGTGCCGGCCGGCGCGAACACGCCGTTCCACGAGGTGATGTCGAAGCCTTTCAGCTCGGGCGTGTCGGCCAGCGGCGGCAGCTCGGGGAAGAGCTTGGTGCGCTCCTGCGTCGTGACCGCAATCGCGCGCATCTTGCCGGCCTTCACCGTCGCAAGGCCCGCGGCGAGGTCGACCACCATCATCGACACCTGCCCGCCGATCAGGTCGGCAATGGCCGGCGGCGTGCTCTTGTACGGCACGTGCAGCATCGGCACGCCGCTCATGCGCGACAGCGTGGCGCCGCTCACGATGCCGGTGCTGTTGCCGCTCGCATAGGTCAGCTTGCCGGGGTGCGCGCGTCCCCAGGCCAGCAGCTCGGCCACGCTCTTCACGGGCAGGTCGTGGTTCACCACGAGCATGAACGGCAGGTTGCCCATGCGGCTCACGGGCGCGAAGTCTTTCACCGGGTCGTAGGGCAGCGACTTCATCAGGCTCGGGTTGGCCGAGTGCGTGGTGTTGGTGGTCATGAACAGCGTGTAGCCGTCGGGCGGCGCCTTGGCCACGGCTTCGGCGCCGATCACGCCGTTGGCACCGGCCTTGTTGTCGACGATGACCGAGCCCTTGAGCGCCTCGCCCAGCATCTGCGCGGTGATGCGTGCCACAGCGTCGGTGCCGCTGCCGGCCGCGAAGGGCACGACGATGCGTATCGGCTGCTTCGGGTAGCCGTCCTGCGCAAAGGCCCAGGGCACTGCACTGGCGAGGCCCGTGGCGGCACCGATGGAAATGAAACGGCGGCGGTTCGCCACCGCGACCGATGGCTCGGTCGCGTTCTTCGTTGTCTGCATTTGCTTGTCTCCGGGTGGTTGTCGTTCAGGGCCGGATCACGCGCTCCGGCAATTCCTCGTACGGCGGGCTGTAGATCACCAGCACGCGCACCGGCTCGTCGCTCACCACCGTGAAGGTGTGCATCGCGTCGGCCGGAAAAAAGCAGCTGTCGCCAGGGTGCAGCTCCTGCCGCTGGCCACCCACCTCGGCGACTGCACGGCCTTCGAGCATGTAGCAGACCTGCTCGATGCCCGGGTGCGCGTGCGGCAGCGCGCCCTTGCCCTTCTGGATGTGGCCGACCAGCACTTCGAGCTGCTTCGCGCCCACGGTCTCGGGGCCGATCAGGCGCTTGTTGAGCGTGCCGGTATGGTTGGCCGGGTGGTAGCCGTCGATCTCGTCCTCGCGGACGAAGTAGCGGGGGGTGCTTGCAGTCATCGGGGACTTTCGGTCTTGGGTTCGATGGCGAGGCAGGCCGAGCGCAGCATCGCCGCGATCTCCTCGATGCGCGCCTCCATGCGGTAGCGCGGACCGGCGACCGAGATGGCATAGGCCTCGCCGCCGATGCGCAGCGGCCAGGCCAGGCCGATCAGGTCGGGAATGCTTTCGCCGAGGTTGCCGTACCAGCCGCGCGCGGCAGAGCGCTGCAACTCGGCTTCGATGGCATCGGCGGTGGTGAGCGTGGCGTCGGTCAGCGGCGCGAGCGTCATGCCGTCGAGCAGCTTGCGGCGCGCTTCGGGCGTGAGCGTGGAGAGCAACGCACGCCCCAGCGAGTTGGCGTAAGCCGGGCGCGTCTCGCCCGACTCGGCCGTGTAACGAATGCTCTGCGGCGCGCTCAGCACTTCCAGGTACACCACCAGGCCCGCATCGCGGAACTTGGCGAACACCACGGTTTCGCGCGCAGCATCGCGCAACTCCTCGAGCGTGGCCTTCACCCGGTCGAGCACCGGGTCGTGGGCGGCGATGACCTGCGCCATCGCGAGCAGCCGGCCCGTCGGGTAGTAGCCCTGGCGGCGGCCGGTTTCGTACATGTAGCCCTGCTCTTCGAGCGTGCGGATCAGGCCCAGGCAGCTCGACACCGGCATGTCGAGCAGGCGCGCCATCTCGGACAGCGCCAGCGGCTGCTTCTCGCGAGCGAAGAGCTCGACGATCTCGATCACGCGGAATGCAGTTTTCACAGTCATGAAAATATTTTCATGTTTATGAAAAATCGGCGCTTCGGGGTTTCCCCTGCCCGCCTTGCGCCGCGGCGGGCTCGCAAAAGGTGACGCCGCCGTCAGTACCCGCGCGCCGGATCGACCACGCCGGCGATCGGCAGGCCCTGCTCCATCGCCCGGATCTTCCCGGCGATCTGCGCAATGGACTCCTCGCGCAGCGTGCGCGCCGAGCCGTGCGGCGTCACGGTGATCTTGGGATGCCGCCAGAAGGCGTGGTCGGCCGGCAGCGGCTCGACCTGGAACACGTCGAGCGTCGCGCCCGCGAGCTGGCCGGCGTCGAGCATCGGGATCAGGTCGTCTTCCACGAGGTGCGCGCCGCGCGCGATGCTGATCAGGTAGCCCTCGGGCTTCAGCTTGCCCAGCGTGTCGCGGTTGAGGATGCCGCGCGTCGCCTCCGTCAGCGGCAGCAGGTTCACGAGCACGCGCGTGGACGACAGGAACTCGTCGAACTGCGCCTCGCCGCTGAACACGCGCACGCCGTCGATCTCCTTCGGCGAACGGCTCCAGCCCAGCACCGGAAACTCGAACTGCGCGACCGCCTTGGCCACGCGCTCGCCGAGCACGCCCAGACCCATGATCCCGACCGGGAAGTCGCGCCGCAGCTTCGGCTTGCGGTAGCTCCACTTGCCCTGCTTCGCGTCGGCCTCGTAGGCGTCGAACTCGCGGAAATGGCGAATGAGCGTGTGGCAGACGTACTCCGCCATCTGCACCGACATGCCCGCGTCGTCGAGCCGCACGATGCGCGTGTGCGCCGGCACCTTCAGCTTGAGCAGCGCGTCGACGCCCGCGCCGATGTTGAAGATGCCGCGCAGCTTCGGTTGCTCGTCGAGAAACTCCTGCGGCGGCGCCCACACCACGGCATGGTCGGCCTGCGGCGCGCCGGGCCTCCAGGCCTCGATGACGGCATCGGGTAATTCGGCCTTGAGGCCCTCGATCCAGGGGTCCGGGCGGTTGTCGGTGAGGTAGACGGTGATTCGCATGGGGACGAATCTTAGTGAAGGCGCTGGCGCGGCGTTCGGGCCGCACGCGAAGGAGATCAGGGACGACGTCAGCGACGGGGTGGTGGGCTGCCCCCCGGGGGTCATGGGGTCAACCCGCCTTGATGCGGCGACGGCGCCACAGCACCCCAGCTGATACGGGCGGACGCCCGCAACGGGGTTAACTATTTTTCAGGCTGCGGCGGCACTCATTCGCAACAATTCCTCGCCTTCGGCCACCTGCTCGCCCGGCGCGAACATCAGCTCGTCCACCGTGCCGTCGGCCGGTGCCGCGATGGTGTGCTCCATCTTCATGGCCTCCATCACCGCGAGCGGCTGGCCGCGGCTGACCTTGTCGCCGGCCTTGACGGCAAAGGACACGACCTTGCCGGGCATCGGTGCCGTGAGCCGGCCGCCTTCGGCGTGGGTGTCGCCCGCATGGGCGAGGCGGTCGATGGCGGTGATCTTCGTCGCGCCTTTCGAGGCGAAGACGTGGGCCGTGGCGCCGTCGACGTGCACGTCGAGCGTCTGGCGCGTGCCGGCGAATTCGACCTCGAATTCACCGCTCGGGAACTGGCCGATGACCAGCGGGCCTTCGGCGCCGCCGGCTTCGAGCAACAGGCCGCCGTCGCGCTCGTAGGTCAGCAGGGCGGTCTGCTCGGCACCGCGGAACTCGAAGTCGAAGTGGCGCCGGTACTCGCCCAGCGAGCGCCAGCCGTCGCGCCGCGCAAAGGGATCGGGCATCTTCGCGGGCCACTCGGTGATCAGCGTGCGCGTGATCGCGGCGGCCGCGGCCAGCGGCAGTCCCAGCGGCTCGCGGTCGAACAGCACGGCGCGCTCGCGCTCGATCAGCGCGGTGTCGAGGTTCGCCTTCGAGAACGACTCGGTGGCCAGGATGCCGCGCAGGAACTGCACGTTGGTCGACACGCCCACGATCTGCACCTGCGCCAGCGCGGCGTCGAGCCGGGCCAGCGCCTCGTCGCGCGTGCTGCCGTGCACGATGAGCTTGGCGATCATCGAGTCGTAGAAGGGCGAGATCTCGCCGCCCTCGCGCACGCCGTCGTCGATGCGCACGCGGCTGCGCTGGAAGGCGGTCGCCTGCGGCTTGCGGTACACGCGCAGCGTGCCGGTGGCGGGCAGGAAGTTGTTGTCGGGGTTCTCGGCGCAGATGCGCGCCTCGATGGCGTGGCCGTGGATCTGCAGCTCCGCCTGCTTCGCGGGCAGCGTCTCGCCCGAGGCCACGCGCAGCTGCCATTCGACGAGGTCCTGGCCGGTGATCGCTTCAGTGACGGGGTGCTCGACTTGCAGCCGCGTGTTCATCTCCATGAAGAAGAAATTCATCTCGACGGAATCGGCCCCCACGCTCGGCACTGACGTGTCCTCGCTGCCCCCCGAGGGGGCGCTCGCTTGCTTGAGGCGGCCCGGCGCTGCGCGAGTTTCGCGCTGCTCGACGATGAACTCGACCGTGCCAGCGCCGACGTAGTTCACGGCGCGCGCCGCAGCGACGGCGGCCTCGCCCATCTGCCTGCGCATCGCCTCGGTCATGCCCGGCGCGGGCGCTTCTTCGAGCACCTTCTGGTGGCGGCGCTGCACCGAGCAGTCGCGCTCGAACAGGTACACGTAGTTGCCGTGCGTGTCGCCGAATACCTGGATCTCGATGTGGCGCGGGCGCTGCACGTACTTCTCGATCAGCACCGCGTCGTCGCCGAAGCTGTTGATGGCCTCGCGCTGGCAGGAGGCGAGCGCGGCGGCGAAGTCTTCCGCCTTGTCGACTGCGCGCATGCCCTTGCCGCCGCCACCCGCGCTGGCCTTGATGAGCACCGGGTAGCCGATGCGGTCGGCCTCGCGCTGCAGCAGCTGCGGGTTCTGGTCGTGGCCGTGGTAGCCGGGCACCAGCGGCACGCCGGCCTTTTCCATCAGCTGCTTCGACTCGGCCTTCAGGCCCATCGCCTTGATGGCCGAGGGCGGCGGGCCGATGAAGACCAGGCCGGCGTCGGCGCAGGCCTGCGCGAACTCTTCGTTCTCGCTCAGGAAGCCGTAGCCCGGATGTACGGCCTCAGCGCCCGTGGCCTTGGCCGCTTCGAGGATCTTTTCCCAGCGCAGGTAGCTGTCCTTCGGGGCACTGCCGCCGAGGTGCACCGACTCGTCGCAGGCGCGCACATGGTTGGCATGCGCGTCGGCATCGGAGTACACGGCGACCGTGCGAATGGCCATGCGGCGTGCCGTTGCAGCGACCCGGCAGGCGATCTCGCCACGGTTGGCAATCAGGATCTTCTTAAACATTCGGAGTGTCTCCCGGAGGATTCTTTTTCAGTTGAAACGCGGGCACGACGCCCGGATCGGGTCGGCCGCTGAAGATGCGGGCCACGCGGCTGAACAGCGCCTTGAGGAAACGCCAGCTCTTGCGGATCAGCCACACGCTGAGCACCAGCACGAAGACGAACAGCACCAGAAAGACCAGCGGATGCGCCACCGCGAGCCACAGCCCCGCCGGCACCATCGTGTCTTCGACCAGCGAAGCACCCACGTTCGAGAACGGCTCGGGCGAGGTGTTGATGGCCGCGCGCGTCGTCGCCTTGGCCGCGTGCGCGGTGGCAGCGAAGCTGCCGCCCAGCAGCGCGGCGACGATGGCCATCACACCATGGTCGGCGCCGAACACGCTGGCTGCGAGCGCGGCACCGGCCGGGATGCGGATGGCGGTGTGCACCACGTCCCACAGCGAATCGAGGCCGGGGATCTTGTCGGCGAAGAATTCGACGAACACCATGAAGCCACTGGCTGCGATGACCACCGGATGCGCCAGCAGTTGCAGCCCGCTCGGCAACGGCACCCAGCCGAAGTAGCCGACAAGTCCGGTCAGCAGCACGACGAGGTAGAGCCGCACGCCACTGGCCCAGCCGATGGCGGCGGCCAGTGCGAGCAGCTGGGGCATGTCGAGTGCGTTCATCGCGTGTGCTCAGCGGCCCAGCCAGGACGGCTTGCGCTTCTGCAGGAAGGCCTGCACGCCTTCACGGCCTTCCTCGCTCGCGCGGATGTCGGCGATGCCTTCGACGGTCTTCGCGATCAGTGCGTCGTCGATCTCGCGGCCGGCCACGTCGGCGATCAGTTGCTTGCACGCGCGCACGGCGGCCGGACTTGCACCGGTCAACGCCTTCACGAGTTCGTCGACCTTGGCATCGAGCGCATCGGCGGCAACCACTTCATGCACGAAGCCGATGCGATGCGCTTCGGACGCAGTGAAGCGCTCGGCCGTGAGGAAGTAGCGCTGCGACGCGCGGGTGCCCATGGCGCGCAGCACGTAGGGGCTGATGGTCGCGGGCACGAGGCCGATCTTCACTTCGCTCAGGCAGTACCAGGCCGTGTCCACGCTCACGGCCATGTCGCAGGCCGCGACCAGGCCCATGCCGCCCGCATACACGTCACCCTGCACGCGCGCGATGGTGGGCTTGGGGCACTCGGCGATGGTGCGCAGCATGGCGGCCAGCTTGCCCGCGTCGGCGATGTTCTCGTCGCGCGTGTAGTCGGCCATGCGGCGCATCCAGTTGAGGTTCGCGCCCGCGCAGAAGGCCGGGCCGTTCGCGCCGAGCACGATGGCTTTCACCTGCGGCGCGGCGCCGGCTTCGGTGAAGGCCTGCGTCAGCTCTGCGATGACGACATCGTCGAAGGCGTTGCGGGCATCGGGCTGGTCGAGCCAGATGCGGGCGACGGCGCCTTCTATTTGGAGATCGAGTTTTTCGAAATCACTCATGGAGTACGTGCGTCCTGTTGAATCCTGGAGAGTTGGTTGACGCGGCCGATGCGCTGGCGCGGGTCGGACTTCCACACCACGCGATCGTCCACGGCATAGAGCCAGCAGGTCTTTCCTTCGCGTTCGCAGGTGTTCAGGACATCGGCCATCGCCGCACCGCCGGAAGCGAAGGCCGCGCTGCCATCGGCCGCGACGGCAAAGGCGCGCGGCAGGGGCAAGGCAAGGAATCCAAGATAGCGGTCCCTGCTCTGCTCACGCACGGGCACCACGGAGGAATCGTTGACGTCGGCAAAGTGGCTGTCGGTCGGCAACCTGTAGAGATTGGCGACGGGACCCTCGGTTGCCACTTTGCGTTCGGCTGCAGCAGGCTTGGGCTTCTGATAGACCACGGTGTAATCGACCGCGTAGACACTGCACTCCCCGTGGTGGCGCTCTGTGCAATATTCCAGCGCCCGCTGCGTCGGATCCGACGGCCGGTTGATGTCGCGCGGCACCAGGCCATCAGCCCAGTGGACCCAGGAACTGTCGCCAGACCGCCGAATGACGAGGGTCCGCGGTGGCTTGCTCTGCAGGAATTTCTGATACACCGCACGACCTTCCGCGTTCAGCCCCGGAACGGCATCGACGTCATCGACCCCGACACTTGCTGTCGCCACCGCGCCGCCATCGCCCCCCGCCACTCCGCGCAGATGCACTTCAGCGCTTCCGGTGCCCGCATGGCATTCATAGGCCCCGGGCGTCGACAGCAGGGCGCCTTCGTAAAAACTCTCGACCTGCGTCACCGTGTGCACGCCACGCGCCCGCGCCGCCTGGGCCAGCGCCACCAGCGTATTGCGCATGGCCTCGCGGCAGGTCTCTTCGTCGCTGCGGATCACCGGCCGGCCGTCGCCGTAGCGCTGCGTGGTGGAGTACGGCCGGGCATAGCTTTCGGCCTTGAGCATCTGCGACTGCGACACCAGGGGCTGCGGCGTGGCGGCAAAGCGAAGCTGCACGTCGTTGCCGATGGCCTCGCGCGTGGCGGGCTGCTGCATCACCGGATAGATGGGCAGCACCAGCCGCGTGTCGCGGGCAAGCGCGGGCATGGCCAATGTCGCCAGGCAAGCAGAAAGCACGAGAAAGCCGACTCCCAGCTGACTTGTACCAAGGGGTTTCGAGATCATGGGATCACTTCCTGTTCGAAGCCGGCGGAGGCCGACTTACATGCGGAAGATACCGAATTTCGGTTCTGGAATGGGTGCGTTGCGCGCGGCCGCGAGGCCCAGCGCCAGCACCCGCCGCGTATCCGCCGGATCGATGATCCCGTCATCCCACAGCCGCGCGGTCGCGTAGTAAGGATGGCCCTGGTCTTCGTACTGCTGGCGGATCGGGGCCTTGAAGGCTTCTTCCTCTTCCTTGCTCCAGCTGCCGCCCTTGAGTTCGATGCCGTCGCGCTTCACCGTGGCCAGCACGCTCGCGGCCTGTTCGCCGCCCATCACGCTGATGCGTGCGTTGGGCCACATCCAGAGGAAGCGCGGGCTGTAGGCGCGGCCGCACATGCCGTAGTTGCCGGCGCCGAAGCTGCCGCCGATGATGATCGTGAACTTGGGCACGTTGGCCGTGGCCACGGCCGTCACCATCTTGGCGCCGTGGCGCGCAATGCCTTCGTTCTCGTACTTGCGGCCCACCATGAAGCCGGTGATGTTCTGCAGGAACACCAGCGGGATCTTGCGCTGGCAGCACAGTTCGATGAAGTGCGCGCCCTTCTGCGCCGACTCGCTGAACAGGATGCCGTTGTTGGCGACGATGCCCACGGGCATGCCCTCGATCTCGGCGAAGCCGCAGACCAGCGTGGCGCCGAAGCGCGCTTTGAACTCGTGGAACTCGCTGCCGTCGACGATGCGCGCAATGATCTCGCGCACGTCGAAGGGCTTGCGCGTGTCGGTGGGAATCACGCCATAGAGTTCTTCGCGCGGGAATGCAGGTGCGCGCACCGGGGTGTTCGCCGGCGTTGCCGCCGCGGCCTTCGCGTTGAGGTTGGCCACCGCCGAGCGCGCGAGCGCCAGCGCGTGCAGGTCGTTCTGTGCGAGGTGGTCGACCACGCCCGACAGACGCGTGTGCACGTCGCCGCCGCCCAGGTCTTCGGCCGTCACGACCTCGCCGGTGGCGGCCTTCACGAGCGGCGGGCCGCCCAGGAAGATGGTGCCCTGGTTCTTCACGATGATCGATTCGTCGCTCATCGCCGGCACGTAGGCGCCGCCCGCCGTGCACGAGCCCATGACCACCGCGATCTGCGGAATGCCCTGGGCGCTCATGTTGGCCTGGTTGTAGAAGATGCGGCCGAAGTGCTCGCGGTCGGGAAACACCTCGTCCTGGTTCGGCAGGTTGGCGCCGCCCGAGTCGACCAGGTAGATGCACGGCAGGCGGTTCTGCTCGGCGATCTCCTGCGCGCGCAGGTGCTTCTTCACCGTCATCGGGTAGTAGGTGCCGCCCTTCACCGTGGCGTCGTTGCACACGATCATGCAGTCCACGCCGTTCACGCGGCCGATGCCGGTGATGATGCCGGCGCCCGGTGCCGACTCCGCGCCCTTGCCGTCGAGGTACATCGCATGCGCGGCCAGCGGCGCGATCTCGAGGAAGGGCGTGCCCGGGTCGAGCAGCTCGGCGACGCGGTCGCGCGGCAGCAGCTTGCCGCGCGACGTGTGCTTGGCGCGCGCGGCCTCGCCGCCGCCTTGCTCCACTTTGGCGAACTGCTGGCGCAGGTCGTCGACGAGCGCGCGCATCGCTGCGGCATTGGCCTGGAAGTCGGCCGAACGGGCATTCAGTTTGGTTTCGAGTTGGCTCATGCTGTCTTTTCTTGGCTGAGGCCGAGTTGCTCGGTCATGGCATCGCGGATCTTGAATTTCTGGATCTTGCCGGTCACCGTCATCGGGAACTCGGTGACGAACTGGATGTACTTCGGCACCTTGTAGTGCGCGATCTGGCCCTTGCAGAAATCGCGGATCTCGGTGTCGGTTGCGGTCTGGCCGGGCTTGACGATGATCCAGGCGCAGAGTTCTTCGCCGTACTTTTTATCGGGCAGGCCGACCACCTGCACGTCCTGCACCTTCGGGTGGCGATACAGGAATTCTTCGATCTCGCGCGGATAGATGTTCTCGCCGCCGCGGATCACCAGGTCCTTGATGCGGCCGACGATGTTGACGTAGCCCTCGGCGTCCATGGTGGCGAGGTCGCCGGTATGCATCCAGTGCTCGGCGTCGATGGCTTCGCGCGTCTTCGGCTCGTCTTCCCAGTAGCCGTGCATCACCGAATAGCCGCGCGTGCAGAGCTCGCCCGATTTTCCGACCGGCATGATTTCGCCGGTCTCGGCGTCGACGATCTTCACTTCGAGGTGCGGCTGCACGGTGCCCACGGTCGACACGCGGCGGTCCAGCGGCGTGTCGGTGCTGCTCTGGCAGCTCACGGGGCTGGTCTCGGTCATGCCGTAGGCGATGGTGATCTCGCTCAGGTGCATCTCGCTGACCACGCGCTTCATCACCTCGATGGGGCACGGCGAGCCGGCCATGATGCCGGTGCGCAGCGTCGACAGGTCGAACTCCCTGAAGCGCGGATGGTCGAGCTCGGCGATGAACATCGTCGGCACGCCGTGCAGGCCGGTGCACTTCTCGGCCTGCACCGTCTCGAGCACGGTGAGCGGGTCGAAGCCGTCGTTCGGGTACACGATGGCCGAGCCGTGCGTGAGGCAGGCGAGGTTGCCCAGCACCATGCCGAAGCAGTGATAGAGCGGCACCGGAATGCACAGCCTGTCGACGGGCGACAGCTTCATGCACTCGCCGATGAAGAAGCCGTTGTTCAGGATGTTGCGGTGCGTGAGCGTCGCGCCCTTGGGAAATCCGGTGGTGCCGCTGGTGAACTGGATGTTGATCGGGTCGGTGGCCTTCAGCGTCTTCTGCACCTGCGCGACGCGCGGGTCGTTGGCGTCGCCGCTTGCGAGCAGTTGCGAAAAGCGGCGCATGCCCGGCTGCTCGGCGCCCTCGCCCGGCTTCGCGTCGATCCAGAAGGTGTGGGCCAGCTGCGGCAGCTTCGCCGGGCCCAACTCGCGCAGCATGCCGAGGTAGTCGCTGGTCTTGAACTGCGCCATCGTCACCAGCGCCTTGCAGCCGACCTTGTTGAGCGCGTATTCGAGCTCGGAGGTCCGGTAGGCGGGGTTGATGTTGACGAGGATCAGGCCGACCTTGGCGGTGGCGATCTGCATCAGCACCCACGCGACGTTGTTGTGCGACCAGATGCCGACACGGTCGCCGGGGGCGAGGCCGAGGTTCAGCAAGGCGCCGGCGAGGCGGTTCGATTCGGTCTGCAGCTCGCGGTAGGTGAAGCGCTGGCCTTCATGGCGGCTGACGAGCGCCTCGCGGTCGGGCTGCTTCGCAACCATGTGGTCGAAGAAGTCGCCGATGGGCTGTCCGATGAGGGGGACATCGGTGGCGCCCTTGCCGTAGCTCTCGGTCAGTGCTGCAGTCATGTTCATTTCCTTGTCTCCGTTTGTCTTGCTCCTTCCCCCTCTGGGGGAAGGCTGGGATGGGGGCTCGCGGCGCCTGTTCGGTGCAGTGCCTCATCGAACGCCGCTTGCCCCCACCCCCGCCCTCCCCCAGAGTGGGAGGGAGAAAAACATCCTAGGCCGTTTCCGAAAACAGCTCGCGCCCGATCAGCATGCGTCGGATCTCGCTGGTGCCGGCCCCGATCTCGTACAGCTTGGCATCGCGCCACAGCCGTTCCACCGGAAACTCCTTCGTGTATCCCACGCCGCCCAGCGCCTGGATCGCCTCGCCGGCCATCCACGTGGCCTTCTCGGCCGAGTACAGGATGGCGCCGGCCGCGTCCTTGCGGAAGGTGCGCGCATGGTCGTTGCGGTCGCAGGCCTTGCCCACGGCGTACACGTAGGCGCGCGTGGCCTGCCAGGTCGAGTACATGTCGGCCAGCTTGCCCTGCATGAGCTGGAACTCGCCGATGCTCTGGCCGAACTGCTTGCGCTCGTGGATGAAAGGCAGCACCGCGTCCATGCACGCCGCCATGATGCCCAGCGGGCCGCCCGAGAGCACGGCGCGTTCGTAGTCGAGGCCGCTCATCAGCACCTTCGCGCCCATGCCTTCGCCGCCGAGCACGTTCTCTTCGGGCACTTCGCAGTTGTCGAAGAACAGCGGGAAGGTGTTGGAGCCGCGCATGCCGAGCTTGTCGAGCTTGGTGCCGGCCGAAAAACCTTTGAAGTTCTTTTCGACGATGAAGGCCGTCATGCCGCGCGCGCCCATCTCGGGTTCGGTCTTGGCGTAGATGACCAGCGTGTCGGCGTCGCCGCCGTTGGTGATCCACATCTTGCCGCCGTTGAGCACGTAGTAGCCGTTTTTCTTCTCGGCCTTGAGCTTCATGCTCACCACGTCGGAGCCGGCGTTGGGCTCGCTCATGGCCAGCGCGCCGACGTGCTCGCCGCTCACCAGCTTGGGCAGGTACTTTTTCTTCTGCGCCTCGCTGCCGTTGCGGTGGATCTGGTTCACGCACAGGTTGGAGTGCGCGCCGTACGACAGGCCCACCGAAGCCGAGGCGCGCGAGACTTCTTCCATGGCCACGATGTGCGCCAGGTAGCCCAGCTCGGTGCCGCCGTACTCTTCCTTCACTGTCATGCCGTGCAGGCCGAGCTCGCCGAGCTTCTGCCAGAGGTCGTGCGGGAACAGGTTGTCGCGGTCGATGGCGGCGGCGCGGGGTGCGATCTCGTGGGCGGCGAAGTCCTGGATCGCGCTGCGCAGCGAGTCGATGTCCTCGCCCAGGTCGAAGTTCAGGCCGGGATCGTGCATGTGTCTTGTCTCCTCTGAAGGGTCTGCGCAGTGCTACCCGCGCTGGATGGCGCTTGCGAAAGATCGCAGCTTACGCCTCGCTGTTTCGCAATTGGCGCCACAATGGTTGCAAATTGCGCCACGCCCGATCCGCATATCCATGTCGTCCCCGTCCTTCCTGAGACCTGCCCGCGCCGTCACGCCGATGGCCTTCGTGCGAGCCATCGTGCAGGGCTACGAGCGCTACGGCAAAGACCCGGCCGAGGCCCTGAAAGCGGCACAGATCACGCCGCGCGATCTGGCCCGCCCGGGCGCGCGGGTCACGGCCGCGCAGTTCGAGGCGCTGTCGGGCCATGCCATGCAGGAGCTCGACGACGAGGCGCTGGGCTGGTTCTCGCGGCGCCTGCCCTGGGGCAGCTACGGCATGCTGTGCCGTGCCTCGCTGACCTCGCCCGACCTGGGCGTGGCCATCAAGCGCTGGTGCCGCCACCACCGGCTGCTGACCGAGGACATCGGCCTGGCGCTCGAGGTGGCGGGCGGCGTGGCCACCTTGCGCATCACCGAGAACCGCCCGCTCGACGATGCCTTCCGCGAGTTCTGCCTCGTGACCAGCCTGCGCTTCATGCACGGCTACATGTGCTGGGCCATCGACTCGCGCATCTCGCTGCGCAGCGCGACCTTTCCATTTGCCGCGCCGCCGCACCGCGACGCCTACGCGCCGATGTTCACGCCCGAGGTTCGCTTCGACGCGCCCAAGGCCGGCATCAGCTTCGACGAACGCTACCTCGCCCTGCCGCTGCAGCGCGACGAACGCGCGCTGCGCACCATGCTCAAGCGGGCGCTGCCACTGACCATCCTGCAGTACCGGCGCGACCGCCTGCTGGGCCAGCGCGTGCGCGAGCTGCTGCGTTCGCGTGCGAGCGAGGCCACCACGGCCGAGGCGCTGGCTGCGCTGCTCAACGTGTCGAGCCGCACGCTGCACCGGCAGCTGCACGAGGAAGGCACGTCGCTGCAGGTGCTCAAGAACGAGGTGCGCCACGAGGTCGCCGTGGAACAGTTGCGGCGCACGACGCGCCCCATCAAGCAGGTGGCGCTGGCGGTGGGGTTTCGCAACGAGAAGAGTTTTTCGCGCGCATTCCTGCAATGGACAGGGCACGCGCCGCGCGACTTCCGGCAGCAGGGGCTGTAGGCGGCCCCTGCCGTGCTCAGGTGGCCGGGGCGTCGATCAGCGCGAGCGCGTCGGCAATCGACTGGCTGTCTTCCGGACGCACCAGCTTCGCGACTTCCTTGCCGTCACGCATGAACACCAGCGTGGGCCAGAGCCGCACGTTGAACGAGCGGCCCAGCGGGCGGCCGCTTCCGTCTTCCACCTTGATGCGGCGCACGCCCGGGTACTTGGCAAAGGCCTCGGCGATGTTCGGCTGCGCGGCCTTGCAGATGCCGCACCAGTTGGTGCCGAACTCGACCACGGCGGGGCCGCTGAGTGCATCGATTTCGCTGCGATCGGGCTGCTCGGTCTTGTATTCGGAATTCATGCCCTTCATTCCACCAGAAACTCAGGCCGCCTGCAGGCCATAGCCCGAAAGCAGCGCCGGCAGTTCGGCCATGTCGCTGAACACCTTGACCGCGCCCACGCTCAGCAACGGGCCGGGGCCGCTGTGGCCCGATTCGCCCGTGCTGTAGCCGAACACCGTGGCACCGGCGGCCACGCCCGCCATCGCACCGGTGACGGTGTCTTCGACGATGGCGCAGCGCTTCGGATCGACCCCGAGGGCTTCAGCGGCGGCGAGGTAGACATCGGGATGCGGCTTGGAGCGCGGCATCTCGTGGCCGCTGAAGATGCGGCCCTCGAAACAGTCGAGCAGGCCGACCTTGGCCAGCTGCAGCTCGACCTTGTGGCGGTCGGCACCCGAGGCACAGGCAATGCGGCCCTTGAGCCTTGCATGGATGTCCCGGATGGCCGCAGGGGCGTTGGGTATCGCCGTGAGAGTGCGTTCGAGGGCTTCGTTGCGGCGCGCCCGGAACGCCTTCAGCCACTCGGCGGTGATGGCGAAGCCCGTCTTCGATTCGATGAGGGCGGCTTCGTCCTTCACGGCCTTGCCGGTGAAGGTGTTCATCGACTCTTCGGTGGTGATGTGCCAACCGAGTTCGCCGAGCATTTCGGCGAGCACGCGGTTGGTGATGGGTTCGGAATCGACGAGAACGCCGTCGCAGTCGAAGAGAACTGCGGAGAAGGGGAAGAGGGTCATTGCGCTGCAGGGTTCGGGGGAGTTCCCCATGGTAGCAACGACCCCGGGCGCGCTCAGGCCGCCGGCTTGATCGGGATGTAGATTTCGCCCCCGCCCGCCATGAATTCCCTGGACTTCTGCTCCATCCCGTCGGCCAGGGCCTCGGCCTCGGCCACGCCCTTCTTCGCGGCGTACTCTCGGACCTCCTGCGTGATCTTCATCGAGCAGAACTTCGGGCCGCACATCGAGCAGAAGTGAGCGACCTTGCTGGAGTCCTTCGGCAGCGTCTCGTCATGGAATTCGCGCGCCGTGTCCGGATCGAGGCCCAGGTTGAACTGGTCCTGCCAGCGGAACTCGAAGCGCGCCTTGCTCAGCGCGTCGTCGCGCGAGCGTGCGCCCGGATGGCCCTTTGCCACGTCGGCCGCATGCGCGGCGATCTTGTACGCAATGATCCCCTGCTTCACGTCGTCGCGGTCGGGCAGGCCCAGGTGTTCCTTGGGCGTCACGTAGCAAAGCATCGCGGTGCCGGCCCAGCCGATCATCGCGGCGCCGATGGCGCTCGAGATGTGGTCGTAGCCCGGCGCGATGTCGATGGTCAGCGGGCCGAGCGTATAGAACGGCGCCTCGTGGCAATGCTTGATCTGCTCGTCCATGTTGGCCTGGATCATGTGCATCGGCACGTGGCCCGGGCCTTCGATCATGGTCTGCACGTCGTGCTTCCATGCGACCTGCGTGAGCTCGCCCAGCGTGCGCAGCTCGGCGAACTGCGCTTCGTCGTTGGCATCGGCGCCCGAGCCCGGCCGCAGGCCGTCGCCCAGCGAGAAGCTCACGTCGTACGCCTTCATGATGTCGCAGATGTCCTCGAAGCGCTCGTACAGGAAGCTCTCCTTGTGGTGCGCGATGCACCACTTGGCCATGATCGAACCGCCGCGCGAGACGATGCCGGTCATGCGGTCGGCCGTCAGGTGGATGAATGGCAGCCGCACGCCCGCGTGGATGGTGAAGTAGTCGATGCCCTGCTCCGCCTGCTCGATCAGCGTGTCGCGGAAGATCTCCCAGGTCAGGTCCTCGGCCACGCCGCCCACCTTCTCGAGCGCCTGGTAGATCGGCACGGTGCCGATGGGCACCGGCGAGTTGCGCACGATCCAGTCGCGCGTGGTGTGGATGTTCTTGCCGGTCGAAAGATCCATCACGTTGTCGGCGCCCCAGCGGATCGCCCACACGAGCTTCTCGACCTCTTCCTCGATGCTCGACGTGACGGCGGAGTTGCCGATGTTGGCGTTGATCTTGACCTTGAAGTTGCGGCCGATGGCCATCGGCTCGACTTCGGGGTGGTTGATGTTGGCCGGAATGATGGCGCGGCCGCGCGCCACCTCGTCGCGCACGAACTCGGGCGTGATGATGCGCGGAATCTGCGCGCCCATCGGGTTGCCGGCCACGCGCTTCGCGCGCGCCTCGTTGGCGAGGTATTCGGCCATCCACTCGCGCTTGCCGTTCTCGCGCAATGCCACGTATTCCATCTCGGGCGTGACGATGCCGCGGCGCGCGTAGTGCATCTGCGTGACATTGGCACCCGACTTGGCGCGGCGCGGCGTGCGCTGCAATGCGGAAGCTCCGGCGCGCAGTTCGGCCAGGCGCTGGGCGTCGTGGTCATGCGCATGCTTCAGGCCTTCGTCGAGCGCCTGGTGCGAACGGCCTTCGTAGATCTCGGTGTCGTTGCGCTCGGCGATCCATGCATCGCGCACGCCAGGCAGGCCGCGGCGCACGTCGATCTCGACCTTGGCATCGGTGTACGGGCCGGAGGTGTCGTAGAGCGATACGGTCTCGCCGTTGGTCAGCAGCACGTCGCGCACGGGCACGTTCAGGTCGGGCCGGCTGCCCGAGATCAGGCACTTGTGCGACGCGGGAAAGGGCTCGCGCGTGAGCGAAAGCAGCGAGGTGAACTTGTCGGGGGCATTCATGGCAGGCACTCCTTGTTGAGGAAAGGGTGCTCCGCAATCGCTCGGTGGGCTTTGGAGAAACCCGTCACGGAAGGGGGAGTGACGGACCGAAGCCAGGGAGTGCAGCTCTTCTTACGCCGGTATGACCCGGATCAAGTTCGCGGGTCGGCTGCTTTGCCATCTCAGCACGCCACATGCGTACACCCCGGAGCGGGGCCGATTGTGCGGGCCTGCGCCCGGCGCGTCAACCCAGGGGCTGCTGCAGGTCGCCGTCCAGGTAGTACCAGCGCCCGTCCTCGCGCACGAAGCGGCTGCGCTCGTGCAGGCGCGTGGCGGCGCCCGTGGCCGCGCTGCGCTGGCGCGCGACGAATTCGATCTCGGCATGGTCCGCGTCGAGCACCGAGCGCGAGCGGATGTCCAGCCCCAGCCATTTGACGCCCGGCTCGAACTCGATCGAGGCCGGCCGCTTCGACGCATGCCAGGTGGCGAGCAGGTAGTCGCCGCGCTCCAGCACGAAGGCCGAATAGCGCGAGCGCATCAGCGATTCGGCGTCGGGCGCGGGCGTATTCTGGAAATCGTCGAGGTAGCGGCCGCAGCACAGGGCGTAGCCGATGGGCTTGTCGCGGCGGTCGGTGCGGCCGCAGGGGCAAGGTCCGGTGGTGGGATCGATGGCGCTCATGGAGACCGCTATTGGAACACCTCGCGGCCCGGGTGCCGACAGGGCAAGCCCCGAAACCGGTCGATCGGGCGCGTTTGCGCTGCCGCGCGGGGTTCCTGCGGGCATTCACCCTTGGCGCGGCGCTTGCTGGACGCTAGGGTCTGTCATCAATCAAACGCCCTCGCGAACCCCTGCTGCGCGGTGCAGGGGTTCCCTCCGGGCTGGCCCCGCCATACGGCGTCTGCTTTATCGGCCGGCTTGCCCATGGGTGGCCATGGGCCGCGCCGCCCTCCGCACATCCACCGCATGGCGGGGCCAGCGCGAGGGCGTTTGATTGATGACAGACCCTAGCGCTGCAACGACCCCATCGAGAAAACCGGCGATGTACCTCACAGGCACTGAACAGCACGCCCTGCGCGGCGTTTTCGCGCTGCTGGCGGAAGACGACCACGGCGAACGGGAGATTCGCGAGCATCTGGGCCGGGCCCTGCTCGACCTGCTGCACGCGGACCAGTTCGCCTCCTTCGTGTGGGATGCCGGGAGCGGCAACTTCGGCGCGCGCGTGGCGCTGCACATGGACCCTGCCAACCTCGACCGCTACGCGCAGTGGCATCAGCACCACGACCCGATCACCTTCGTGCTGCAGTCGCGCCGCCGCGCCACGCGCGTGACGGAGGTGATGCCGCAGCGCGAACTGATGCGCACCCCCTTCTTCAACGACTTTCTCGCGCGCGACGGGCTGCACTGGGGCATGAACCTGCACGCCTTCGAGGGCGGGCGCGCACTGGGCGACCTGCGCATCTGGCGCCGCAAGGGCCGCGGCGATTTCGGCGATCACGAGAAGGCGCTGCTGGACCTGATCGAGCCGGCGTTCGCGGGCGCCCTGCAACGGGCGCAGCGCGCGGCGGCTTCGGCCGCGGCAGTGCCCGCGCCCGCCGCATGGACTTTGCTCAGCGCACGCGAGCAGGAAGTGGCCCGATGCGTGCGCGAAGGGCTCACCGACAAGGAGATCGCGCGTCGCCTCGCAGTGGGCGTGCCGACCGTGCGGACCTACCTGCGGCGCATCTTCGACAAGCTGGGCATCGAGCGCCGCTCGGCGCTGGCAGGCTGGGTGGCGCCGCCCGCGCGCTGACCCGGCGCGCTTACTTCGGCGCCGGCAGGCGGCCCAGTACTTTTTCCACCGCGAGGCCCACGGCCAGCAGCCTGCGGTCGCTGCCGGCCGGCCCGTCCAGCTCCAGGCCCACGGGCAGGCCGCTGGTGGCGCCAAGGCCGGAGGGCAGTTGCACGCCCGGAATGCCGGCGTTGCTGCCGGGGTCGGTGTTCCGGATCAGCGCGCCGAAGTTCTCGGGGCTGCTGGCTTCGGGCGCCGCGGCCAGCGCCACGCCGGGCACCGTCGGGAACACCAGCGCATCGAGCCTGTGCTTCGCGAAGGTGTCGCGGTAGAGCTTGCGCAGCGCGGGGCGAGCGACGTGCATCGCGTGCTCGTAGGCCGGCCTGGCGTCGACCACGCCGTTGGCTACGGGCAGCTTGCGCGGGACAACGAAGGCCTCGAAGGTCCCCTTGACGTCGGGGCTCGCAATGCCGGCCGTGAGCTGCGCGATGTCGATGCCCGTGCGGTACTTCGCGAGGTAGGCCGCCATGTCGTCGTACGCCTCGTAGAGCGCGAGCGGGAAGCCGACCGCGCCGTTGAGCTCCATCAGCCCCGGCATGTCCACGTCCACCAGCGTGGCGCCGGCCGCGCGCAGTTTCGCGAAAGCGGCGTCGGTGGCGGCGCGCGTGTCGGTGTCGAGGCCGGCCTGGAAGGCGGGCACCACGCCGAGCCGCACCCGCTTCAGATCGGCCGGCTTCAGCGGAGCGCCGCCGGCAATGATGCTGTCGAGCAGCGCCACGTCGGCCATCGATTGCGCCATCGGCCCTGCGGTGTCGCGCGTATGCGAGATCGGCGCAATGCCTTGCTGCGGATAGCGCCCCACCGTGGGGCGCAGCGACGCGCAGCCGTTGAACGCACACGGAATGCGCACCGACCCGCCCGTGTCGGTGCCCAGCGCGGCCGGCGCCATGCGCGCGCCCAGCGCGGCGCCATTGCCCGACGACGAGCCGCCCGCGATGCGGCTCGGGTCGTAGGCATTGCGCACGCCCACCTCGGGGCCGGTCTGGAACGCGGGGTTGTAGCCGGTGACGCCGAAGGCCAGCTCGTGCATGTTCGTCTTGCCGAGCACGACGGCGCCGGCCGCGCGCAGCCTGGCGACCACCGGCGCGTCGGCGGTCGACACGAAACCCTTGAGCGCGGGCGTGCCGGCTGTCGCGGGCAGGCCCCGCACCTGGATGTTGTCCTTGATGGCCACCGGCAGCCCGGCCAGCGGCGTGCACGCGCCGCCGCGCTTGCGCAGTGCATCGGCGGCGCGCGCGGCTGCCAGGGCGCCGGCTTCGTCGAGCGTGACGAAGGCGTTGAGGTTCGCCTTGGCCTTGGCCTGCGCGAGGTAGGCCGACACCAATTGCTCGCTGGTGACGGTGCCGGCGCACAACTGCCGCACGGCTTCGGTCGCGGTCAGTGTGGCGATATCGGGGACGGCAGGCTGGGCATTGGCGCAGGGGCCGAGCGCAGCGGCGAGCGGCAATGCCGCAAGCCATGCGGCGCGGGAGACGGGGGTGGCAGAAGTCATGGCAAGGCACTCCGTGAAAGAGGCAGCCATGGTGCGCCGGCGCGGGGCGCCTGTCTGTCATCCAAACCGATGACAGACAGGCGGCGTCGCTCACGCGAGAGCGCGTTGGATCAACAGCTTCTGGATGTCCGACGTACCTTCGTAGATCTGGCACACGCGCACGTCGCGGTAGATGCGCTCCAGCGGAAAGTCGTTCACGTAGCCGTAGCCGCCCAGCGTCTGGATGGCGGCGCTGCATACGCGCTCGGCCATCTCGCTCGCGAACAGCTTGGCCATGGCTGCTTCCTTCAGGCACGGCCGCCCCGCATCGCGCAGGCTGGCGGCATGCCAGATCAGCTGGCGCGCGGCTTCGAGCTGCGTGGCGCATTCGGCCAGCCTGAAACCGACGGCCTGCTGGTCGAAGATCGAGCCGCCAAAGGCCTGGCGCTCCTTGGCATAGGCCAGCGCCACGTCGAAGGCGCTGCGCGCCATGCCCACGCTCTGCGCGGCAATGCCGATGCGCCCGCCCTCCAGCGCGCCGAGCGCGATCTTGTAGCCCTCGCCCTCGGCGCCGATCAGGTTCTCGCACGGAATGCGACAGCCGTCGAAGTTGATCTGCGCGGTGTCGCTGCTGTGCTGGCCCAGCTTGTCTTCCAGGCGCGCGACGTTGTAGCCCGGTGTGTCGGTCGGCACGATGAAAGCGCTCATGCCGCGCTTGCCCGCGCCCTTGTCGGTCACCGCGATGACGATGGCCGCCTGGCCGTTCTTGCCGCTGGTGATGAACTGCTTCACACCGTCGATCACGTAGCCGTCGCCGTCCTTGCGCGCGGTGGTGCGCAGGCTCGATGCATCGCTGCCGGCTTGCGGCTCGGTAAGGCAGAAGGCGCCGAGCATCCGGCCCTGCGCCAGCGGCTCGAGCCACTTCTTTTTCTGCTGCGCGTTGCCATAGCGCATGAGGATGGCGTTGACGGGGCAGTTGGTCACGCTGATGGCGGTGCTGGTGCCGCCGTCGCCGGCCGCGATTTCTTCGAGCACCAGCGCGAGCGTGAGGTAGTCGAGGCCCGCGCCACCGTCTTCCTCGGGTACGCAGATGCCGTAAGCACCCAGTGCCGCAAGGCCTTGGTGAGCCTCCTTGGGAAAGCTGTGCTCGCGGTCCCACTTCGGGGCGTTGGGCCACAGTTCGGCTTGCGAGAAGTCGCGCACCGCGTCGCGGATGGCTTCCTGGTCGGGGCTGAGCAGCATGGCGTTGTCTCCTGTCCGTCTTTTTTCGAGTCGTGCTTACTTGCCGGCGCCCAGGTCCATGATCAGGCGCGCCGCCATGTACAGGCGGCGCGGAATGGCACTGATGTCCACGTACTCGGCCTTGTCGCTGTGGTAGCCGAAGCCCGGCAGGCCCAGGCTCTCGATCACCGGCTTGCCCGACAGCGCCGCATAGGCCGCGTCCGTGCCGCCGCCGGTGCGCTCTTCCACGCCGAGGTTGCCGCCGGCCTCCTTGTAGAAGCCCACAGCCTTGTCGACCAGTTTCTTGCCGCCTTCGCCCGCGTTGAAGGCCGGACGGCCGCGCGTGACGACCACCTTGACGTCGGCCTCGGGCAGCTTCTTCTGCTGCGCGCGCTCTTCCAGCGTCTTCATGGCGGCGTCGAAGTCTTCGTTGCGCGCATAGCGCACGTCGGCGTTCAGCGTGGCGCTGGCCGGGATGATGTTCGACACGTTGCCGGCCTTGGCGATGGTCCAGTTGAAGCGCAGGTTCTTCGCCTTGTCGTCGATGTTCATGGTGCGCAGCACGAGGTCGGAGGCCTCGACCAGCGCGTTCACGCCCATCTCGGGCGCGCCTCCCGCATGCGAGGCCTTGCCGGTGATGTTGACCTGCACGTAGGCGATGCCCGAGGTGCCCAGCGAGAGTTTCTCGTCGCCGGCACTGGCGGGCTCGAAGGAGAGCACGTAGTCGGCCAGCTTGGCTTCTTCCTGGATCAGGTCGCGCGAGCCGAAGGAGCCTTTTTCTTCATCAGTGTTGAACAGCACGGTGATGGTGCCGTAGTCGCGCACGCCGTAGTCCTTCAGCAGCTTGAGCGTGTGCAGGATGACGGCGTTGCCGCCCTTGTCGTCGGCGATGCCGGGGCCGTAGGCCTTGTCGCCTTCGATCTTGAACGGCGCCTTCGCGAGCGTGCCCTTCAGGTACACGGTGTCCATGTGCGACATCAGCAGCAGGTTCTTGCCGCCGCGGCCCTTGATCTTGCCGACGATGTTGTCGCCCACCACGAGGCCGGCCGACTTGCTGCGCGTGACCGTGAAGCCCAGGTTCTTGAGTTCGCCCTCGAGGTAGTTGCCGGCGGCGGCGATGCCTTCGGCGTCACCGGTGCCGGTCTCGATGTTGACGAGCTTTTCCAGCGTCTTGATCACCGCAGGCTGCTCGTCGGTGGCGGCCTGGAACAGCACGTTGTCGCGCTTCTGCGCCCAGGCGGCGCTCGCCACGAAAGCGGTGGCCAGCACGGCGGCAATGGCGGTACGGTGGATGGATGGGCGCATGAAATCTCCTGCTCTACGCATTGTTTGAAGTATCCGAACGAAAAAGCCGGCAAGCGCCCGTCCCCCGGGCGCTTGCCGGCCGTTGCTCTTATAGCAATTCGAGTGCCACGGCGGTGCCTTCGCCGCCGCCGATGCACAGCGTGGCCACGCCGCGCTTCTTGCCGCGCGCCTTCAGCGCATGGATCAGCGTGACCATGATGCGCGCGCCGCTGGCGCCGATCGGGTGACCCAGCGCGCAGGCGCCGCCGTTCACGTTGACGATCTCGTGCGACACGTCGAGTTCGTGCATCAGCGCCATCGGCACCACGGCGAAGGCTTCGTTCACCTCCCACAGGTCGACGTCCTTCACGGTCCAGCCGGTCTTCTTGAACAGCTTGGTCACGGCGCCGACGGGCGCGGTGGAGAACCATTCGGGCTGCTGGGCATGCGTAGCATGGCCGACGAGGCGGGCGATGGGCCTGGCGCCGATCTTCTTCGCGTGCGACTCGGTCATCATCACCAGCGCGGCAGCGCCGTCGTTGATCGACGAGCTCGACGCGGCGGTGATGGTGCCGTTCTCCTTCTTGAACGCGGGCTTGAGGGTGGGGATCTTGTCGAGCTTGACCTTGCCGGGGCCTTCGTCGATGGAGATCACCGTGTCGCCGCCGCGGCCCTTCACGGTGACGGGCACGATCTCGTCCTTGAAGAGGCCGGTGTCGGTGGCCTTCTTGGCGCGCTCGACGCTGGCGATGGCAAAGGCGTCCTGCTGCTCGCGCGTGAACTTGTACTTGGCGGCGCAGTCTTCGCCGAAGGTGCCCATCGAGCGGCCCGGCTGGTAGGCGTCTTCGAGGCCGTCGAGCATCATGTGGTCGAAGATGCGGTCGTGGCCCATGCGGTAGCCGCCGCGGCCCTTGAGCATCAGGTAGGGCGCGTTGGTCATGCTTTCCATGCCGCCTGCCACCATCACGTCGTGCGTGCCGGCCAGCAGCAGGTCGTGCGACAGCATCGCGGCCTTCATGGCCGAGCCGCACATCTTGCTGAGCGTGACGGCGCCCGCGCTGTCGGGCAGGCCGCCCTTGTAGGCCGCCTGGCGCGCCGGCGCCTGGCCCTGGCCGGCCATCAGGCAGTTGCCGAACAGCACTTCGCCCACGGCGTCGGGCGCGATGCCGGCGCGCTCGACCGCGGCCTTGATGGCGGCGCCGCCGAGGTCGTGCGCCGAGAGTGAAGAAAAGTCGCCCTGGAAGCTCCCCATGGGGGTGCGGGCGGCGCCGACGATGACGATGGATTCAGACATGGTGGTCTCCTTCAGGAAGGTAAAAACTGAAAGCGGTCGGCATCGACCGCGGCCGATCAAAAATGCGTCGCGTGCCCCTCGTGCTGGAAGCGCTGCGATTCTTCGTACGGGAACACATCGAGCATCTGGCCGGCCTGGATGCGTTCCTTGTGGTGCTGCCAGAAGGCGGCGTCGAGCAGGTCGGCATGGTGTGCCATGAAGGCCTCGCGCACGTCCTCGTTGCCGAGCAGGAAGGGTTCGAAGGTCTCGGGGAACACGTCCTTCGGACCCACCGAGTACCAGACCTCGCCGCTCATCTCGTCTTCCTCGTTGCGCGGCGCCGGGACCTTGCGGAACTTGCAGTCGGTGATGTATTCGATTTCGTCGTAGTCGTAGAACACGACCTTGCCGCCGCGCGTGACGCCGAAGTTCTTCCACAGCATGTCGCCCGGAAAGATGTTGGCCGCCACCATGTCCTTGATCGCATTGCCGTACTCGATCACCGCGTGCACCAGCTGGTCTTTCGCGCGCTTGGCATGGGCCGGGCTTTCCGGGTGGGCCAGCGTGTCGAAGGCTTCCTGCAGGTAGATGTTGAGCGGGATCATGCGGCGCTCGATGTAGACGTGCTTGAGCACCAGCTCCATCTCCCCGTTGCCGTCGCGGTCGCCGATCTCGAGCTGGCTGGGCGCGAACTTCCTGATCTCCTCGATCAGCTCGGGCTCGAAGCGGTCGAGCGGAAAACCCACGTCGCTGTACTCCAGCGTGTCGGCCATGCGGCCCACGCGGTCGTGCTGCTTCACGAGCAGGTACTTGCCCTTGATCTGCTCGCGCGTGGTGTCCTTCTGCGGCGGATAGAAGTCCTTGATGACCTTGAACACGAACGGGAACGACGGCAGGTCGAACACCAGCATGACCATGCCCTTGATGCCGGGCGCAATGCGGAAGCGGTCGCTCGAATAGTTCAGGTGCGAGAGGAAGTCGCGGTAGAACAGCGTCTTGCCCTGCTTGGCGAGGCCGAGCGCGTTGTAGATTTCGGCGCGCGGCTTGCGCGGCATGAGCGAGCGCAAAAACTGCACCCAGGCCGAGGGCACTTCCATGTCGACCATGAAATAGGCGCGTGCAAAGCTGAACAGCATCTGCATGTCGTCCTCGCCGAACAGCGCCGCGTCGATGTAGAACTTGCCGCGGCTGTCGTGCAGGATCGGCAGCGAGAACGCAATCTCGGTGAAGCCGTTCATGATCTTTCCGACCACGTACGCGCCCTTGTTGCGAAAGAACAGGCCCGACAGCACCTGCAGCTGGAAGTTGGCGCGCAGCTTGACCTGGTGGAAGCGGTTGAGGATGACGTGCGCCACGCGCTGCGCATCGCGCCGCTTGTTGGCATAGCTGCCGAGCAGTGCGAAGTCGTCGAGCATCTGCTCGATGGTGTCGGCCAGCGTGTCGGGCTTGGGGTAGTACGGGCGGTAGGTGGGTGCACCGCGCGGCTCGATGTACTCGGTGCTGATGGCCGGGCGCACGAAGATGAAGTCGTTCTGGAAGTACGCGCGGTGCAGGATCTTCGTGGTCACCGAGTTGAAGAAGGTCTCGGCCAGCTCGGGCTGGTGATGGTCCACCAGCAGGCCGATGTAGTGCAGCTTGACCTGGTGCCATACGTCCATCGGCTGTTCGCCGGCCTTGAACTCCTTTTCGAGCCGGGCCACGGCCTCGCTCACGCGCAGGTCGTAGAACTCGATGCGTTCGCGCTGTGCGCGCTGCTGGCCGTGCCAGTCGGCGGTTTCGAAACGGTGCTTGGCGCGTGCCGATTCGGCGCGGAACAACCGGTAGTGCCGGTTGAAGCCGTCCATCATCGCCTTCGCGATGTCATAGGCCAGCGGCGAGTCGAGGCGCTGCGGAAACATGGCGACGCGAGCCGATGGAGGACGGCCGCTCAGGCCGCGGCGGGGTCGGCCGTGCCGTTGGCCTCGGGCTGCGGCGTCATGGCCTGCGCCTCCTGCACCGCCTGGTTCACCTGCGTGCCTTGCAGCGTCAGCGACTGGATCACTTCGCCGGGCTTGCTCCACTTGTAGCGGATGCGCTGCACCGCGGCCTTGTAGACCGTATCGAGCGGCTTGGCGCCGTCGACGCTCAGGCCGAGGTCCTGCAGCAGGCCATCGTGCACGCCGAAGGTCCAGCCGTGGATGCGGACCTTCTGGCCGCGCGCCCAGGCGTCGACCATGACGGTGCTGACGGCCACGTTGACCACCTGCTCGGCGACGTTGAGTTCGCACAGCGCGTCGACGCGCGCATCTTCGGGCAGGCTCTCGAGCATCACGGCGTGGCGGTCGCGCACGTCCTGGATGTGGCGGATCCAGTTGTCGGCCAGGCCGATGCGCGCACCGCTGAGTGCGGCCTTCACGCCGGCGCAGCCGTAGTGGCCCACGACCATGATGTGCTCGACCTTCAGGTGCTCGACCGCGAACTGGATCGCCGAGAGCGCGTTGAGGTCGGAGTGCACCACGATGTTGGCCACGTTGCGGTGCACGAACACTTCGCCCGGCTCCAGGCCGGTGATCTGGTTGGCTGGCACGCGGCTGTCGGAGCAGCCGATCCACATGTAGCGCGGCGTCTGCTGCTTGACCAGGCTGGTGAAGAAACCGGGCCGGTCGCGCTCCATCTGCGCGGACCAGGCACGGTTGTGGGCAAAGAGGTCGTCGAGGTTATCGGTGTTGTCGGGCATAGTCGGCTATTGTCGATGAGTCGTGTTTCAGGCCTTGGCTTCCGCAGACTTGGCTGCCTTGTTCGCCTTTTGTGCCTTGGCCAGGGTGGCCCGTCCCTTTTTCTCGTGCTCTCGCACCTCCGCGAGGTTGGCCTGCAATTCGGTCAGCTGCGCTTCGAGCTGGGCCCGGTGGGTGCCCAGCACGCCGAGGAATCTTTCCAGCTGCGGCACGGTGTCTCGCGGGCTGTCGTACATGTCGAGGATTTCCTTCGCCTCCGTCAGGCTCAGGCCGAGGCGCTTGGCGCGCAGCGTGAGCGTGAGCCGCGCGCGGTCGCGCGCGCTGTACACGCGCTGCAGGCCGGCGCGCTCGGGCGTGAGCAGGCCCATGTCCTCGTAGAAGCGGATGGCCCGCGTCGTGAGGTCGAACTCCTTCGCGAGCTGGCTGATGGTGAAGGTTTGCGCAGGCATGGCGGCGGTGGTGGCGAAAGGGCGTTACGGGGGCGACAGCAGGTTTGCGCGGCGATCCCTACAATGGTGCCATCAACCCATGACGTTTACGTAAACGTCAATCTTACATGAACCTCCTCGAACGTGAACTCCACTACCCCCTCGGCGACACGCTCCCCGAGCCCGGCGAAGCCCTGGAGGTGGCGCCCGGCGTGCGCTGGATCCGCATGCGGCTGCCCTTTGCGCTCGACCACATCAACCTCTGGCTGCTGCGTGACAGCCTCGACGGCGTCGAGGGCTGGACAGTAGTCGACTGCTGCATCGCGCACGACGAAGCGCGCGCGCAGTGGGAGCAGATTTTCGAAACGCAGTTGCAGGGCATGCCGATCCTGCGCGTCATCGTCACCCACATGCACCCCGACCACATCGGCCTGGCCGAGTGGCTCTGCTCGCGCTGGAACGCGCCTCTATGGATCAGTTCCACCGACTACCACGTGGCCCGCGTGCTCAGCACCAATGGCGACACCCTGGCGGGCGGCGATGCGGCCGCGGCCTTCTTCGGCTCGCACGGCCTGACCGACGCCGAGTCGCTCGCCAAGATCCGCGCGCGCACCAACTACTACGCGAACATGGTGCCCTCGGTGCCCGACCGCTTCGTTCGCATGCTCGACGGCGACGACGTCGTGATCGGCGGTCACGCCTGGCGCTGCATCAGCGGCTACGGACATGCGCCCGAGCACATCGCGCTGTACTGCGACGAACTCAAGCTTCTGCTGGGCGGCGACATGATGCTGCCGCGCATTTCCACCAACGTGAGCGTGCACGCGGGCGAGCCCGAGGCGAACTCGCTGCGCCTGTTTCTCGACAGCATCGACAAGTTCAAGGCACTGCCGGCCGACACGCTGGGCCTGCCCTCGCACGGCAAGCCGTTCCGCGGCATCCACCGCCGCGTCGACCAGCTGCAGGAGCACCACCGCGACCGGCTGGCCGAATTGCTCGAAGCCTGCACGGCGCGTGCCCTGACCGCCGCCGAAGGCCTGCCGATCCTGTTCAAGCGCGAACTCGACCTGCACCAGATGACCTTCGCCATGGGCGAAACGGTGGCCCACCTGCACCTGCTGTGGTTCGCCGGCCAGGTGAAGCGCGAACTCGGCAAAGACGGCATCTATCGCTTCGGACCCAAGGCCGCGACGGCTTAGACTCGCCGGATGGACACGCTGGCTCAGCTGCGCGCGGGCCGGCTGGCAGGCGCAAGAAGAATCGATCTCTCGAGCGGACTCACCGAGTTCCCGCGAGAGGTCTTCGCACTCGCCGATTCGCTCGAGGTGCTGAACCTGTCTGGCAATGCACTCGACACGCTGCCCGACGACCTCCATCGCCTTCACAAGCTGCGCGTGCTGTTCTGTTCGGACAACCGGTTCACCACGCTGCCCGAAGCCATCGGCCAGTGCCATGGCCTCGACATCGTCGGCTTCAAGGCCAACCGGATCCGCACCGTGCCGTCGGCCTCGCTGCCGCCCTCGCTGCGGTGGCTGATCCTCACGGACAACCAGATCGAAGAACTGCCCGGCTCGCTCGGCAATTGCACGCGGATGCAGAAGCTGATGCTCGCGGGCAACCGCCTGCGCGCGCTGCCGCCGTCGATGGCCGGCCTCGGGCAGCTCGAACTGCTGCGCATCTCGGCCAACCGCTTCGAGACGCTGCCCGCATGGCTGCCTTCGCTGCCGCGCCTGTCGTGGCTCGCCTGCGCGGGCAACCCCTTCGATACGCAGGCCGAGGACGCGGCGATCACCGCGCAGTCGGTGCCGCACATCGACTGGCGTGAACTGGCGCTGGGCAGGAAGCTCGGTGAAGGCGCATCGGGCGTGATCCATCGAGCCACCCTCGGCGCATCGCAGCAGGTCGCGGTCAAGCTTTTCAAGGGCGCGGTCACCAGCGACGGCTGGCCGCACAGCGAGATGGCCGCCTGCATCGCCGCCGGCGCGCATCCCACGCTGATCGCCGCGCAGAGCCGCATCGACGGCCACCCCGAAGGCATCGAAGGCCTGGTGATGGCGCTGGTCGATCCATCGTTCGCCACGCTCGCCGGGCCGCCGAGCCTTGCGTCGTGTACGCGCGATGTTTATGCCGAAGAAGCGCGGTGGACGTCCGATGTGGCGCTGCGCATCGCACGCGACATCGCGTCGGCCATGCAGCACCTGCATGCGCAAGGAATTCTTCACGGCGATCTCTATGCGCACAACATCCTCTGGCATCCGGAAGATGGCGGCCGGCTCGGCGACTTCGGTGCGGCGTGGATGACGGGTGCGCTCGATTCGGCGCAGGCGCGTGCGTTCCAAGGCCTGGAGATGCGTGCCTTCGGCTGCCTGCTGGAAGAGCTGCTCGAACGCTGCAACGACGCACCGCCGCAGGCCGTGGCGACGTTGAAAGACCGCTGCCTGCAGCCCGACGCGGCGTCGCGGCCTTCGTTCGCCGAAGCCCTGTCCGTGCTGCGGCGAGCACTGCCGCAATGACCCGGCGCCGACCGCCCCAATTGCCGCTGCCCACGCGCGACGGCGTCGGACCGAGCTGTGTGGGCCTGGTCCACGGCCCCTGGCCGACCATTGCCGAATTCCTGATCGAGCGCTTTCCCGCGATCACGCGCGAGGCCTGGCTCGAACGCATCGAGGCGAACGACGTCATCGACGAGCACGGCGTGCCCGTGACGGTGGCGCGCCGTTATCAATCGCCGCTGCGCGTGTACTACTACCGCACGCTCGACAACGAAGCGCGCATCCCGTTCGAAGAGCAGGTCGTGTTCCGGGACGACGAACTGCTGGTGGTCGACAAGCCCCCCTTCGTACCCGTCACGCCCACCGGCAAGTACCTGCAGGAGAGCCTGCTGGTGCGGCTCAAGCGCAAGCTGGCGCTCGACGACCTCGTGCCGCTGCACCGCATCGACCGCAGCACCTCGGGGCTGGTGCTGTTCTCGGTGCGGCCCGCCACGCGCGGCGCCTATCAGCAGATGTTTCCGGAGCGCCGCATCGCCAAGCACTACGAGGCCGTGGTGCCGTGGCACGAAGGCGTATCGTCGGTGCCCGCCACCTACCGCAGCCGGCTGGTCGACGACCACCACTTCATGCGCGTGCGCGAAGAACCCGGCGAGCCCAACTCCGAAACCCGCATCGAGGTGCAAGAGGTGCGCGACGGCCACGCGCTGCTGAAGCTCTCGCCCGTGACGGGCCGAAAGCACCAATTGCGCGTGCACTGCATGGCGCTGGGCATGCCGATCGTGAACGATCCGATCTATCCCGTGCTGCTGCCCGAAGGCGCCGACGACTTCGGCAAGCCCTTGCAGCTGCTGGCCAGGTCGGTCGCGTTCCTCGACCCGGTGAGCGGCGACCTGCGCAGCTTCACGAGCCCCCGAAGCCTGACGCTGACACCGAGGTGACGCCCGCGGGGCGCGGCGCGCACTAAGCTCGTTTCCTGGACCGATCGCTCATTCATTCAGGAGACACCCGCACCATGGACACCACCCAACTCTTCTCGCTGAAGGGCCGCACGGCGCTGATCACCGGCGGCTCGCGCGGCATCGGCCGCATGATCGCCGAGGGCTACCTGGCCCAGGGCGCGCGCGTGTACATCTCGGCGCGCAAGGCCGCGGCCTGCGACCAGACGGCGAAGGAGCTGTCGGCGTTCGGGCATTGCGTGTCGCTGCCGGCGGACGTGTCGACGCTCGAGGGCGCGCAGGCGCTGGTCGATGCCTATGCGAAGCACGAAGGCTCGCTGGACATCCTGGTGAACAACGCCGGGGCCGCCTGGGGCGCGCCATATGAAGAGTTTCCCGAGAGCGGCTGGGACAAGGTGGTGGACCTGAACCTGAAGACGCCGTTCTTCCTGACGAAGGCGTTGACGCCGATGCTGAAGAAGGCGGCCACGGATCACCTGGCGAAGGTGATCAACATCGCATCGATCGACGGGATTTCCGTGAATCCGCAGGAGACGTACTCGTATGCGGCGAGCAAGGCGGGGCTGATCCAGCTGACGCGCCGCATGGCGTTGCGGCTGGCACAGGACCGCATCGCGGTAAGCGCGATTGCACCCGGCGCATTCGCCTCCGACATGAACAAGGACGCTCGCGACCACGGGGACGAGGTCAAGGGCCGCATCCCCGCGGGGCGCATCGGCACACCGGAAGACATGGCGGGCGCGGCCATCTACCTTGCCTCTCGGGCTGGGGACTATGTGATGGGGTCGACGCTGGTGGTGGACGGAGGCGTTACGCACGCGCGCTGAGCGTGCCCGAGAAATGCCTCAGGACCAGCGGGGAACCGCTTCGTCCTTGAGCTGCTGGCGCAGCAGGTCGTAGTCAGGCATCACGCTCCCGACCGTTTCCCAGAAGCGGTGCGAATGGTCCATCACGCGCAGGTGGGCCAGTTCGTGCGCGACCACATAGTCGATCACGGGCATGCGGAAATGAATGAGCCGCCAGTTGAGCCGGATCGACCCGTCCGCGCTTGCGCTGCCCCAGCGCGTGGCCGCGTTCGACAGCGACAGCTTCTGCCAGCGCACACCGAGCAGCGGCGCGAAATGATCGAGCCGCTCGATGAACAGGCGCCGCGCCTGCCGCATGAGCCAGGCCTGTGCCGCATCGCGGATCTGCGAAGGCGCAGCATTCTGCGCCACCGCCAGCCGCAGGATGCGCGGCCCCGTGCCGTCACCGGCATCGAGCGTGCCGCCGACGCTGGCGAAGCCGTGCTTCGGGTCGAGCTGGATCACCACCGGCTCGCCGAGGAACGGAAACCCGGCCCCATCCCTCCACTCGATGCGCGTGGCTTCGACGCGCGCATGACGCTGCTGCGTTTCAGCGAGCTTGCGCAGGATCCAGTCGGACTTCTCGTGGATGGCCACATCGACATCGCGCAGCGCCACCCATCGCGGCGCGCGCACCGACAGGCCTTCGGCACCGACGAGAAAGCCGATGGTCTTGCGCTTGCCGCGCTTGAATTCGTAGGCCACGCGCGCAGAGCCGAGCACCACCTCGCGGGTGGCTTGAGGGTGCGCGAAGTTCGCGAGCGCCAGCGTCTCGGCAAGCGGAACCGCCGGCGGCGAGGGCACGGCGTGTTCATCGTCCGGCGCCGAAGGCGCCATGGAGTGAGGAGCAAGAAGAGTCGCCGGCGGTGCCGCAGGCTTCGGCTTCTTCGCCCTGCGCGGCCGCGCCGGGACGGGTGCCGGCGACGCGAACTCGCTGCCAAGCCCTTCGAACAGGTCCATCGTGAACTGAAGCAGTCGCCCCATGCCAGGCTCTCTGTTCCTCAGCTCACCGCTTCTTGCGCAGACTGCGGGCTGTCGACATAAGCCTCGGGATCGAGGCGGCGCATCTCGGCCTCGATCCAGGCCTCGACCTCGCGCATCAGCTCGTCGGGCTTGCGGCCCACGCTCGAAATGGCCGGGCCGATGGACACGTCGACCACGCCCGGGCGCTTGATGAAGGCCTTGCGCGGCCACACCTTGGCCGACGTCACCGCAACGGGAATCACCGGTACGCCGGTCTCGCAGGCGAGCCGCGTGCCGCCGCTCTTGTAGGTGCCCTTCTGCCCGCGCGGGATGCGCGTGCCCTCGGGAAACATGATGATCCAGATGCCCTGCGCAAGCAGCTTGCGGCCCTGGTTCACCACCTTGTTGAAGGCCTGCGCGCGCTGGCTGCGGTCGATGTGGATCATGTCCAGCCGCGCCATCGCCCAGCCGAAGAAGGGCACGTAGATCAGCTCCTTCTTGAACACGTAGGCCAGCGGATGCGGCATCAGCGTGGGCATCAGGAAGGTCTCGAGCGTGGACTGGTGCTTCACCAGCAGCACCGCGCCCGCGAGCTTGTCGGTCGGCAGGTTTTCCATGCCGCTCACGCGGGTCTTGATGCCCAGCAGCACGCGCGCGCCGCCGATGGCCCAGCCGAGCCAGCGCTCCGCCATCCAGTAGAGCGGAATGCCACGCTTCCACAGCGAGCTGACGCACATGATGATGCCCCAGGGGATCACGGTGACGAGCATCCACAGTGCGTGGAGAACGGAACGAAAAAACGCCATCAGACAGTCACCTGCAGTGCAGCCCGCGCTTCGCGCGCCAGCAAAAAATCAACAAAAGCGGCGAGATCGTCGTGGACCAACGTGTTCGCCGGATATTCGGAAGGCAGCGGATCGATGCCGCGGCAGGCCGCCCCCATGCCCGTGAGCAGCAGGTGCGGCTCGCAACCGGCGGCCGCGCCCGCCTGCAGGTCGCGCAGGCTGTCGCCGCAGGTCGGGATGCCCTTGAGGTCGATGCCGTAGCGGTCGCCGATCTGCAGGAACAGGCCCGGCTTGGGCTTGCGGCAGTCGCAGTCCTCGTCGGGGCTGTGCGGGCAATAGAACACCGCATCGACCTTGCCGCCCACCGCCGCGAGCATCTTGTGCATCTTGGCGTGCATTGCATTGAGCGAGGCCATGTCGAACAGGCCGCGGCCCAGGCCCGACTGGTTGGATGCCACCACCACGTGCCAGCCCGCATGGTTGAGCCGCGCCACAGCCTCGAGCGCACCAGGCAGCGGCGTCCACTCGATGTCGCTCTTCACGAAGTCTTCGCGGTGCACGTTGATCGTGCCGTTGCGGTCGAGGATGACGAGTTTCATGACGGTGCCGCCCATGGTGGTGTTGCCGTAGGAATGTTCAGACGGCCAGCCGCTCGAGCTGCGCCACCCGGTTCATCGCGGCGTGCAGCGACATCAGCAGGCCGAGCCGGTTCAGGCGCAGGTCGGCCTGTTCGGCGTTGACCATCACGCCGTCGAAGAAGGCGTCGACCGGCTCGCGCAGCGCGGCCAGCGTCTGCAGCGAGGCGGTGTAGTCGCCGGCCTCGAATTGCGCGTTGGCGGCGGGCACGACCTGCGCCATGGCCGCATGCAGCGCCTTCTCGGCCGGTTCGTGCAGCAGCAGTTCGCTGACGTGCGCGTCGGCCTCGGGGGCCTTCTTGAGGATGTTGCCGATGCGCTTGTTCGCGGCCGCCAGCGCGGCGGCGGCCGGCAGGGCGGCGAAGGCGCGCACGGCGGCCAGCAGCTTGGGCACTTCGCCCAGGCGCTGCGGGCGCGGTGCCAGCACGGCTTCGACTTCCTGCGCGCTGGCGCCCTGCTCGCGCAGGGAACCGGCGAGCCGGTCGTAGATGAAATCGACGACCTGGCTCACGTCTTCCGCGGCCTTGTGCAGCGGGAACTGCCCCGTCTTGCCGATGGCGTCGTCCAGCACGGTGCGCGCGGCGCTCACCAGCTTGCTCAGATCGAGCGGCAGGTCTTTCTCGACCAGCATGCGGATCACGCCCAGCGCATGGCGGCGCAGCGCGAAGGGGTCGCGGTCGCCGGTGGGCAGGTTGCCGATGCCGAACATGCCGACCAGCGTCTCGAGCTTGTCGGCCAGCGCGACCACGAGGCCCACGCTGTTGCGCGGCAGCTCGTCGCCGGCGAAGCGCGGCTTGTAGTGGTCTTCGATGGCGTCGGCCACCGAGGCGTCCAGGCCGTCGTGCAGCGCGTAGTAGCGGCCCATGGTGCCCTGCAGCTCGGGGAACTCGCCGACCATGTCGGTCACGAGATCGGCCTTGGCGAGTTGAGCGGCCTGCGTGGCGTGCGCGGCCAGCGATACATCGCCGAGCTTCTCTGCGATGCCGCGCGCGATGTGCATCACGCGCTGCACGCGCTCGCCCTGCGTGCCAAGCTTGTTGTGGTAGACCACCTTGCCCAGCGACTCGACCCGCGAGGCCAGCGACTTCTTGCGGTCCTGGTCGAAGAAGAATTTGGCGTCGGCCAGGCGCGGGCGCACGACGCGCTCGTTGCCTTCGACGACCGCGCTCGCATCGTCGGGGCTGATGTTGCTGACCACCAGGAACTTGTTGGTGAGCTTGCTCGACGCATCGAGCAGCGGAAAGTATTTCTGGTTGGCCTTCATCGTGAGGATCAGGCATTCCTGCGGCACTTCGAGGAACTCGCGCTCGAAGCTGCAGACCAGCACGTTGGGGCGCTCGACCAGCGCGGTCACTTCGTCGAGCAGCGCATCGTCGTGGATGGGTACCGAGCCGCCGCCGACCTCCACTGCCGCCGCGGCCAGCTGGCGCGCGATTTCGGCGCGGCGCGCCTCGAAGCTCGCGATGACGGCGCCGTCTTCCTGCATCTGCAGCGCATAGCTGTTGGCATCGCGCAGCGCGACCGGATCGACCGCCGCCTCGAAGCGATGGCCGTGCGTCTCGCGGCCGGCCTTCAGGCCCAGCGCCTCGATGGCCACCACGGTGTCGCCGTGCAGCGCGACGAGGCCGTGCGCCGGTCGCACGAAGCTCACGCTGGTCCAGCCGGGCAGCTCGCTGCCTTCTTCGAGCTGGTAGCTCATGACCTTGGGAATCGGCAACCTGGCAATGGCTTCGGCCAGCGCCTTCTGCAGGCCTTCGGCCAGCGTGGCGCCCTTGGCGGTGCTTTCGTAGAACAGGGCTTCGGCCTTGCCGTCCATGGCGCGCTTCAGGCCGGGCACGGCGGAAGCATCGGCGCCCAATGCGCCCAGGCGCTTGAGCAGCGCGGGCGTGGGCTGGCCCGATGCATCGAGGCCCACAGCCACGGGCATGAGCTTTTGCGACACGGCCTTGTCGGCGGCGCGCTCGGCCACGTGCGTGAGGTGCGCGGCCAAGCGGCGCGGCGAGGCATAGGCAGTGAGCACGGCGCCGGATGCGGCGAGCCCTTGCGCCACGAGCTGGTCGCGCAGCACGCCGGCAAAGGCATCACCGAGCTTCTTCAGCGCCTTGGGCGGCAATTCCTCGACAAACAGTTCGACAAGAAGGCTGGCAGACGACATGGCTCAGAGCGTTGTTGGAAATGGGCCGCGAGCGGCACCGGTCACGGGCACGCAGCGAAGCGGCACCGTGGAGGGGAAAGAAGAAAAGACCGAATTCATGCGGCAACGGCGCCGTGGCGCCGCTCCACGGATCGACGCGCAACCAGCGCGAGCACCGCGGCCGCCAGCAGCGGCGCCCACACGGTGGCCATCTCGTTGAACAGCACCTGCGCACCGCGCGGCGAGAAGAACTTTTTCAGGGCGATCGGCGACACCTCGATGGGCCGCCATGGACTGAAATAGCGCACGTCGCTGAACGGCCAGAAGAAGGCGATGCCGATGCCGCCGTTGGTCAGCATGTCCAGCAGCGGATGCGACACGGTGCACAGCGCAATCCACGCCCAGCCCGCCGCCCGGCGCATGCCCCAGCGCGGCGCGAGCCACCAGCCCGCAAGGCCCAGCAGCAGCGCGAACACCAGCGTGTGCGTGAAGCCGCGGTGGCCCGCCATGCCGCCGTAGGCGATGCCGAGCTTGAAGGCCAGGCCGTCGAAGTCGGGCGCGAGGGACGCCAGCATGCCCGCGAGCAGCGCCGGCACCGGCACGCGCCGCGTGCCCAGCGCAATGGCTGCGCAGACAGGTACGGCGACGTGGGTGAAGACGGTGGGCATCGGGCGTGCTGTGGTGTATCAGGCCGGCTTCCTGGGCGGCATTTGCGCGACCCATTCGCGCGGCGCCATCGGGAAACCAAGGCGCTCGCGGCTGTCGTAGTAGCTCTGCGCCACGCTGCGCGCGAGGTTGCGGATGCGGCCGATGTAGGCCGCGCGCTCCGTCACGCTGATGGCGCCGCGCGCGTCCAGCAGGTTGAAGCTGTGGGCAGCCTTGAGCACCTGCTCGTAGGCCGGCAGCGCGAGCTGCTCGGTCATGAGGTTCTTGGCCTGCTTCTCGTGCGCGGCGAAGGCGGTGAACAGGAACTCGGCATCGCTGTGCTCGAAGTTGTAGGTCGACTGCTCGACCTCGTTCTGCTTGTAGACGTCGCCATAGCTGAGACCATCCGTCCACGTGAGGTTGTAGACGTTGTCCACGCCCTGCAGATACATCGCCAGGCGCTCCAGGCCGTAGGTGATTTCGCCGGTGATCGGCTTGCAGTCGATGCCGCCGACCTGCTGGAAGTAGGTGAACTGTGTCACCTCCATGCCGTTGAGCCACACCTCCCAGCCAAGGCCCCAGGCGCCGAGCGTGGGGTTCTCCCAGTCGTCTTCCACGAAGCGGATGTCGTTCTTCTTCAGGTCGAAGCCCAGCGCTTCGAGACTGCCCAGGTAGAGCTCGAGGATGTTGCTTGGCGCCGGCTTGAGCACCACCTGGTACTGGTAGTAGTGCTGCAGGCGGTTGGGGTTCTCGCCGTAGCGGCCGTCCTTGGGGCGGCGGCTGGGCTGCACGTAGGCGGCCTTCCAGGGTTCGGGGCCAAGCGCGCGCAGGAAGGTGGCGGTGTGCGAGGTGCCCGCGCCCACTTCCATGTCGTACGGTTGCAGCAGCGCGCAGCCCTTGTCGGCCCAGTACGACTGCAGTTTGAGAATGATTTGTTGGAAGGTCAGCATGGCTCTGCGTGAAGGCGGCCGCCCGGCGGGAGAAGGACCCGCGGCGCAACGAACCGGCTATTTTACGAGGCAGTGGGCGGTCAGGAGCGGCCCGCTATGCTCGACCTCCCCTTTGAAACCCCTGCCGACACGCCGTGATTCGCCTGCGCCTGCCGTCCGCCCGCCCCGCCCATGTCCGTTGAAGATGCCGCATTGATCGCTCTGGGAGAGCGCCTCGGCGCCCAGGCCTGGCCCGGATTCCTGGTTCTTCTGGTGATGCTGACCGTGGCCGCCGGCCTCGCGGCGTGGGGCTTCGAGCACCTGCGGCGCCGGCATGCGGCGCAGCCCGAGCCGGGCGCCGGACTGCTGTTCGGCGGGCTGGCCATTGGCACGGCGTCTGTGATCGCGCTGGCTTGGCTGTTCGCCGAAGTGGCGGAAGGCCTCGGCGACGGTCGGCCCATGGGCCTGCTGGACGAGACGATCAGCCGTGCCGTGGGCGCGCACACGCCGCCGGTCGTGAGGGAGGCGTTCTCATGGCTCACCCACATGGCCGACCCGATCGTCGCGGTGCTGGTGTGCGCCGGCGTGGCGGTGGCGCTGTGGCTTCGCGGGCGCCGCGGTTTCGCGGCTGGCTGGGTCGCGGCCATCGCCGGCAACGGGGTGCTGAACCACGTGCTCAAGCTCATCTTCGAGCGCGCTCGGCCGGTGCACGACTTCGGCTTCGCGCAGGTGTCGGGCTATTCCTTTCCGAGCGGCCACAGCTCGGGCTCGATGGTGCTCTACGGCATGCTGGGCTACTTGGGGCTGCGCATGCTGCCGCCGCGCTGGCGGGTGCCGTCGGTGATGGCGGCAACGGCAGTGGTCGTCACCGTGGCCTGCAGCCGAATCTTCGTGCGGGCGCACTTTCCTAGCGACGTGCTCGCGGGGCTGTGCTCGGGCGGTGCCTGGCTGGCGATCTGCATCGCGAGCATCGAGTACGCACGGCACCATCGCGGCAAGCAATAGAGGAGCTGGCGGAGGCGGCCGCCGCCGGGCCGCCCCAAGGCGAGCCGCGCCTCCCCCTCGGGGGGTGGCGAATTACACGCCGCGAAGCGGCGTGAAAAGCCGGGGGGCTCAATACTCCCAGAAGATGCGCTGCAGTTCCTTGGTGTTGTTCGTCTTGGTCAGCGCGACCATCGCCAGGATGCGCGCCTTCTGCGGACGCAGGTCGTGCGCCACCACCCAGTCGTACTTGTCGTCGGGCTGCTCGGCATTGCGGATCACGAAGCCGTCGGGCACGCGGGCGCTGCGGATCACGATCACGCCGTCGGCGCGCGCCTTCTGCAGGTTCGGCACGATGCGGTCGGCCACCGAGCCATTGCCCGTGCCGCCATGGATCAGCGCCTTGGCGCCGCTCTTGGCGATCGCGTCGATGGCCACCGACGACACGCCTTCGTAGCCCATCGCGATCTCGACCGGCGGCAGCGCGTTGATGCTGTCGATGTCGAACTCCGAGTTCATGGTGTGGCGCTTGACCGGTGCGCGGAACCAGTAGTTCCTGCCCTCGACGATCATGCCCAGCGGACCCCACTGGCTGGAGAAGGCGTTGGTCTTGATGTTGACGTTCTTGCTCACGTCGCGGCCGCTGTCGATGTTGTCGTTCATCGTCACCAGCACGCCCTTGCCCATCGCGTCCTTGCTGCCCGCCACGTTCACCGCGTTGTACAGGTTGAGCGCGCCGTCGGCCGACAGCGCCGTGCCCGGACGCATCGAGCCGACGACGATGATCGGCTTGCTGGTGTGCACCGTCAGCGTCAGGAAGTAGGCGGTTTCTTCGAGCGTGTCGGTGCCGTGCGTGATGACGATGCCGTCCACGTCGGCTTGCTTCGACAGCGCCGACACGCGCTTGGCCAGCGTCAGCAGGTTGTCGTTGGTGAGGCTTTCCGATGCGACCTGGAACACCTGTTCGCCGCGCACGTTGGCCACCTTGGAGAGCTCCGGCAGGCCGGCGATCAGCTTCTCGACGCCGACCTTGGCGGCCGCGTAGGTGGCGCTGTTGACGGCCGAGGCGCCGGCCCCGGCGATGGTGCCGCCGGTGGCGAGGATCACCACGTTGGGCAGCGCCTGCTGCGCCTGCGCGAGCGCGCTGGCCGCCAGCATTGCGGCGCCGGCCGCAAAGGCACGGAAACGGGGAGAAAGGTACATGGAGAACTCCTGTGTTGAGGTGGAATCTTTCGAGGCGGCGAGGAAGATACATGAATCGTGCCGGCATGCCCTGCGCGTTCATGCCGGCATGGCATGTGGTCATGCGCGAGGGATTACCATCGGCCGCGCGCACCGCGCCTTCCCGCCATCATGACTGCCGATCCAGCCGCCCTCCCCGTTTCGACCGCCCAGGAAATGCCCGCCCCCGACGGCCCGCTGTCGCGCGCGCGGCCCGGGCGCGAACGCATCATGGCGGCGATCCGCGCCGCGGCGGTCACCGAGTTCAGCCTGCACGGGCTGAAAGGCACCTCGACCCAGGCCATCGCAGCGCGCGCCGGCCTCACCAAGCCCCAGCTGCACTACTACATCGCCGGCAAGGAAGAGCTCTACGAAGAGCTGCTGATGCAGGTGCTGCATGCGTGGAAGGTGGTGTTCTCCTTCGAGGACGCGAGCGACCCGGCCACGGTGCTCGGCGGCTACATCCGCAAGAAACTCGACCACGCCTTCGACAGCCCCGAGATGTCGCGCATCTTCACGCGCGAGATCCTCGACGGCGGCCGCAACCTCGACCGCTACTGGCCCAACGCACGGGCCTGGACGCAGAAGAAGATCGACGTGATCAACGGCTGGATCGCGCGCGGGCAAATGCGCCCGCTCGACGCGCGCATCCTGCTGATGCACATCTGGGCCATGACCCAGAGCTATGCCGACTACGCGATCCAGACGCGCGTGATGCTCGGCCTGCCGCCCGACGCGCCGATCGATCGCGAGCCGATCGCACGGGAACTCGTGGCCTTCGTGTTGAACGGTTGCGGCATCGAGGGCTGAGCGGACCGCTCATTTCTACAGCCCGTGAACAATCCACGCGCCCGCCGCCGGGTTGCGCAGGCTCAGCGTGTTCTCACCGAGATTGGAAAAACGGTACTCGCGCCCGCCGAGCATGATCGACTTCATGTTGGTCCAGACGCGGTATTGGTAGCCCTCGGCGGTCGGCGTGACCTGCAGCACGCGGAACACGGGCGGCACGGTCACGGTGATGCGCAACCGCGCCGTCGCGGCATTGCTCCCAGAGCCGTTGTCAGCCACGCACAGCATTGGCGCGAGCAGCAAGGCGGCCAGCGCGCCGCGCCCCGAGTGAAGCCAGCTTCCCGTCATAAGGCCCGATCCCTCGTAAGAACATGGGGGCCGGGCGCTGCATGGGCGCCCGATCTCCGGATATCGGCAGCAACGGGAAGAAATATAGGCCGGGAACGGCTTTCTTGCTTGGGTCTTTGCTAGCGGTCCTTCTGGATCGCGAAATCGGACACGGCGGTGCCGCGCACGCGGATGTCGACGCGCTGCGTGGACGAACCCGGGCTGCTCCAGGGCAGGGGCAGGGTGTCCTGGACCAGTTCGACCTCGTGGCTGCCGCCGGCCACCGACGGGAAGCTGTAGAAGCCCTGCGCATCGGTCTGGGTCACGTAGCGGCGATCGATGCGCACGGTGACGCCGCCCACACCGCCCTCGTTGGCTTCGCGCCGGCCGTTGTTGTTCTGGTCGAAGAACACGCGGCCTTCGAGCCGGCCGTCGCCGAGGCCTGGCGCGCCGCCGATGGGGGCGCTGGCCGAGCCGGCGCGGCCTTCGTAGCGCAGCACCAGCATGAACGAGCGGGTGGAAGGCACGATCAGCGTCGGCTGCAGCGTGGCGGCCGTGAGGGCCGAGACCACCGCGGGGTCGAGCGCCTCCTGTCCGCGCGACGCGGTGGCCTGGGTGATGAACGACCAGCCGCGGCCCAACGGCCAAGCCAGCCGCGCGTTGGCGCTGAGAAAGCGCGTGCTGTTGCCGCCGAGACCGTTGCTGCCGCGCAAGCTCAGGTCGAGCCTCGCACCGGCCACCAGCGGAGTCGTGCCGAGCACGCCCCAGTGCACGGTGCGCAGGCTGCCGCCCGATCGGTTCGATTGCTCGACGGCCAGCGAAGTCGAGAACGTCTGCGCCTCCCCGACGCGCCAGGCGTGGTCGATGCCGGTGCGCAGGACGCGCAGGTCGACGCCGTGGGCCGCGTCGGTACGCCATTGTGTATAGCCCCAGTCGGACTGGTGCTCCCACGTCACCTGCGCCGACTGCGCGGCGAAGGAGCCGCTGCGTGCCGCCACGTTGCCCGAGACCGCATCGCGCGAATCGAAGCGGTAGCGGCCGAACATGTTGGCGTAGAGCGAGCGGCGCTGAGTGCCGCTCACGCTGTCGCTCAGTTCGACATTGCCGCCCAGTTGCCATTGGCGGGTGGAGATGTCGCCGCGCCACGAGGCGCCGCGCAGATTGTTGGGCAGCGTGTCCGAGCCCCAGCGCAGCGAAGGCTGGAAATAGAACATCGAGGCGCTCTGCTGCAGCCAGTCGGTGCGCCAGGCCGCGTCGAGCCAGCCGCCTGTGGCCGAGTCGAAGGGCGCTTGCGAAGACGCGTCCGACGGTCGCCCCGCGCTGTGCACGAGGTTGGCCTGCACGCGCATGCCACCGATGCGGTCGCCGATACCACCGGTGCCGCTGCCGATCGTGTCGGCCCAGGGCGCGAGGCCCTGCCACGAGACTGCGCTCCACAGCGTGCGGGTATCGCGCGCGTATCCGGTCAGGCCGCTGGTGTTGACGTTGCGCGCCTCGACGAACTGCACCGCTGCGTCGGTGCGCCCCAGAGCCATGGGGCCGTCGCCGCCAGCGATCTGCGTCTGCGCGCCGACGCTGGCAGCCGTACCGCGGCCGGCCGAGAAGCCTTGGAACGCCAGCCCGTCGAAGTAGCCGAGCCGCCCGGCCGAGGCATTGAACTGCGTGCGGCCCGGCTGCTCGATGCTCACGGACGCGCCCTCGATCGGCAGGCTCGGCAGGAACACCCGGCCGATGCCGCGCGCCAGCGGCGTGCTGCCCATGTTGATGTTGCCGACCGAACTGTTGCCGAACCAGCCGCCGTCGAAGGGCATCGCGCGCTGATCGACGCGCCAGGTGCTGCCGTTGCGTGCGGTGAAGGGCACCACGCTGTACGGCGAGCCGCTGCTGCCGAACACGCCGTAGCCGTACACCGGTGCCGGGTTGCGGTTCAGGTTGAGGTTGGCGGAAAAGGCGCCGTAGTTGGGCGTGTCGAGGAAACCGGAGAAGGTCAGCGTCTGGCTCTGCGTCTTGACGGCGCTGTTGCTCTGCCGGTTGGATTGCAGCTCTGCGCTCCAGCCGCGCGGCCAGCCGGTGCTGGGTTCTTCGGCCTGCGGGGCCTCGGGCACGACGGGACCCTCTTCGAGCACGCGATCGACATACGCGGCGGCGACGGCCGATGGCGGGTTGCCCGCCGTTGCCGGCACCTGGGCCCACGCACCCGCGCCGGCCAGGGCAGTGCCCGCGCCGCAGAGTCCTAGCGCGGTTTGCAGGGCCCGCTTCCTCATTGACCGAAGCGTTCGTTGACTTTGAATGAGCCGCTCTTGCCCCATTCGAGCGAGCCGGTCACGGTGACCGGAAAGCGCACCGTGACGGCCGCATCCGTGTCGCCAGGCCGGGTCGCGGTGAGCGCAATCTCGCGTGTCTCGCCCGGCATGACCGGCGTGGTGGCAGGCTGGAATTCGAGCCGCGCGCCGCTGGCATCGGTGCCGTTGAGGAAGCCCGCGAGCCGGCCGTGCGCCGTGCCGGTGTTGCGGATGCGCAGCACCGGCAGGTCCTTGCCGTTCACGGTCTTCACGGCAGTGCCGGCGATGTCGAGCACGGGCTGAACATCGCCGATCGCCACGTAGGCGATCACGCCGATGCGCGCGGCCATCGCCACCGGCGTGCCGGGCGCGTTGGTGTGCTCCTTGCCTTCGATCAGCACGGCGAAGCGGCACTCCACCGGCGGTGTACCGGCCGGCGGCGTGACCTCGAAACGGTAGCGATAGGGTTTGCCCGCGGCGATGCTGAGTTCGCGGCGCTCGATGGCCACCCAGGGCCGGCAGCTGCCCGGCGCCAATTCGTCGCTGAAGTCGACCGAGCCGTCGGGCTTGAGCGTCCAGTCGGCGGTCTTGAAGGTGTACTCGCCCTGTCGAGCGTCCGAGTGGCTGAGCTCGATCACGTCGCGCACGCGCTCGCCGGGCTTGCCGCTCAATTCGAAGCGGGGGGGCGAGACGGCCAGCGCGAACTGGGCCTGCGCGCCGGTGCCCACGAAGGCGGCCGAGGCGGGGAATGCCACCAGCGCCAGTACGCGCAGGAGGCGGGAAGAAAAGCCGATCGCGCGCTTCATGGCGTCATCTCGATCTCGAAGTTGAATTGCAGCGACTGGGCGCGCTCGAGCGCGCGTCCGTCGGCCGTGAGATTCAGCAGGATGGTTTCCTGCAGGAAGGGTTCGCGCACGATGCCCTCGAAGACCAGCACGCGGTCGCCGCCGCGCATGGAGCCCGGCAGCAGCCGGCCCTGGGTGCGCCAGGTGGCGACCAGCCGTTCGTTCTCGGTGGGAGCCAGCAGCATGTAGATGCGGGCTTGGCGCATCACCCACTGCGACAGGTTCAGGCGCAGCGCGACGGAGACCTGTCCCTCGACGGTGTTGTCCGCAACGCGGCCGGGCACGGGCTGGCGCCAGCGCATCGGCGTGACCGGCTGGCCGACCACCGTGCCGGTGTCGTCGACGCGGTAGGTGGCAGCGCCGGCCTGTGCGGCAAGCAGCGCCAGCAGGGCAACGGCGAGCGCGCGGCGGGCGTTCTTCATGGGGCCGTCAACGTGTAGGTTGCGGTGCCGGTGAAGGTGCCGGACGGCACCATGCCGGGATTGGTGTAAGTGAACAGCAGGCAGCTTTCCGACCAGGTGTTCTTGGCCACGGAGACCAGCGTGAGCAGGGTGCTGCTGAACGAACCGCTCGGAATCTCCGAGTCGTACTGGCCGCTGCCGGTGCCGGTCCAAGAGATGGTGCTGAATGGAATGGTGGCGCTGCCGCTGGACAGGTTCGCCGGCGTGCTCACGGTCAGCGTCGCGCTGTTGTTGGAAGAACCGGTGGTGCGAAAGAAGCTGCCGACATAGACCTTGCCTGCAGGGGTGCAGTAGGCCGCGCCGTCGATCGGGCTGGCCATGACGGTGCTGTCGGTGTTCATCGTCTGCGCGGCGGCGCCGGTGAACAGCGCCGCCACAGGCACGGTCACGGTCACGTTGTTCTGCGTCGAGTTGTTGCCGGCAGAGTTGGGGTTACCCTGAGCCATGTTGCCCGCGCCGACTTGCAGGTACAGCGAGCGCGATGCAGAGGCAATGCCCACCGTGTAAGCGTGCACAGGCATCAGCGCGCCGAAGGCGGCCACGAGGCACGCCGCGAGACGGAGCTGTTCGAAGGAGGGACGGCGCAATGTCAAGGGGTTCTCCCGAGGCTGGAAAAAAGGCGGCGCCAGGCCGCCTTTTTTCCATGGCGACGGCGCAGGATCAGGGCGAGGTGAGCGTGTAGGTCACGACGCCGTTGTTGGCCACCGTGGCACCGTACGTACCGGGCGCGTAGACGCCGGTATTGTCGTACGCGAAGGTCCACTTGCTTTCCTGGCGCACCACCGTGTTCACCGAAGTGAAGGTCGTGGCGGTCGGACCCGCGCCCGAGGTCGTGCTGAAGGCCGGGTGGGTGATGGCTGCGTTGGTGAAGCCGGCGGTCATGCCGGCGGTGAGCGGCGCCGCCGTCACGGTGATGGCGCTCCAGGGGATGGTGCTGCTGCCGTTGCTCAGCTGGCCGGTCACGCCGGATTTGAGCGACAGGTCGCCGGCATTGCCAAGCACGCGAACCGTAACCGCGCCCGCACCCAAATCACCGCCCGTGCCGGCGATGGTGCCGCCCGCGCCGACCGATGCGCCCGGCACCGTGAAGGCCAGGTTATCGACCGTGCCCACGGTGCTGAAGTTGGTACCGGTACCGACCTGCAGATACATCACGCGCGGAATCGTCACCGTGAAGTTGAGGCGCGCCGTGGCGGTCAGCGTGCCCGATGCCGCGCTCACGAAATTGGACTCTGCTTGCGCAGCGAAAGGAAGGGCGCCTGCGATGGCTGCAACCAGGAGTAGTTTTTTCAAGATGAGCTCTCGGTGAATCGAATGGTTGATAAAGAAAACGAAACTGAGGTCCAAAGTTCACATTTTTGGAAATGTGGATTTTAGTTAACAATTTATAAAAAAGGTGCGTCGATGTTACGTAAAGACTCGGGATCGCCGCCCAGTCCGTTGCGTTTTCACGAATTTCTGTGACTTCTGTTACGAAACACAACTGAGGTGAAAGCGGTTTCTGAGGCCATCGCGCAACTCGACCGCTCTAGAACCAAACCGGTGCGCCCGCACTGGCACGTCGCTTGCATTACCTGACCACTTGCTCTGATTAAGCGGTCAAACCTCATGTACGTGCTCTTCGCCTGCGACCATCCGGTCGAAACCAGCTTCCATGCTGCGCCGCACCAAGAGGTGCTGAATCTGCGCGCCGCCGCGTACGAGGTGGCATGAACGCTCCCGCCCTGCTCGACAACGTGCGTCTGCCGCGCTGGCTGCTGCCGGTGAACTGGCCGCAAGGCGACGGTGTGCCCGTGCTGGCGCGCATCGCGATCGAGGCCGGGCGCGTGCAGTCGGTGCGCCCTGCAATGGGGATCGACGTCCCGGCAACGGGCTGGGATCTCGCCGGCACGCTGGCGCTGCCCGGCTTCGTCGACGCCCACACGCACCTCGACAAGGCCTTTACCCTGCCGCGCATGAGGCAGGTGCAGCCCGGCCTGCTCGGTGCCATCGACGCGATGCTGAGCGACCGTGTGCACTGGACGCCCGCCGATGTGCGCGAACGCGCCGCGCGCGGCCTGCAGTGGGCTTGGGAATGCGGCACCACACACCTGCGTACGCACGTCGACTGGTGGGAGCCCGATACCGTGCCGATGGCCTGGCCGGTGATGGCCGAGTTGGCGCAGGAATGGGCTGGCAAGCTGCGGCTGGAACAGGTGAGCCTCATCAAGCTGCCGCTGTTCGAAGACGCGGCGCAGGCGATGCGGCTCGCGAAGCAGGTCAAGGCCACCGGGCCGCACGCGCTGCTCGGCGGCTTCGTGCACTCCACCAACTGGAGCGAGAGCGCGCTGCGCAACCTGCTGGTGTCGGCGCAGGCCTGCGACCTCGACATCGACCTGCATGTCGACGAAGAGCTCAACGCCTCGGCGGTCGGCCTGCAGACCACGGCCCGCATCCTGCGCGAGATCGGCTACGAAGGCCGCGTGGTCTGCGGCCACATCTGCGCGCTCGCGGCACAGCCCGAGGCGCGGGCCTTCGCCACGCTCGATGCGGTGGCGCGCGCGCCGATCACGGTGGTGTCGCTGCCCGCCACCAACCTGCTGCTGCAGGACGCCGTCACCGGCCGCACGCCGCGCCTGCGCGGCATCACGCTGGTGAAGGAAGCACGCGAGCGCGGCATTCCGCTGCTCTTCGCCAGCGACAACGTGCAGGACCCGTTCTGCCGCGTCGGCAGCTTCGACCCCGTCGAAGCGCTGGGCACGGCCGCGCTGGTGGCGCAGCTCGACGAGCCTTTCGACGAATGGTCGCAGGCGCTGTGCCGCGGCGACTGGCTGCGGCGCGAAGCCCCGGACGCCGAACCCACGCTGGTGGGCCAGGGAGCCGACCTCGTGCTCTTCACCCAGGCCGACCGCCACGGCTGGCCCTCGCGCACCGCCGGCCGCGTGGTGCTGCGGGAAGGCCGCGTCACGCACGGCGACCCGGCGCCCTTCGTTCCCCAATAACGACTCCCTCCACAAGGACTCTTCCATGCTCCACGGCTACATCCCGCCCCACCGCTTCCTGCCCTACCTGAGCTGGACCGAAATCGCCGCGCTGCCCGACCGCGAGAACACCGTCATCGTGCTGCCCTGCGGCGCGATCGAGCAGCACGGGCCGCACCTGCCCTGCTCGGTCGACAGCGTGATCTGCTCGGGCGTGATGGGCAAGGCGCTCGAAAAGCTCCCCGCCGAGGTGCGCGCCTTCGCGCTGCCGACCATCACCTACGGCAAGTCGGAGGAGCACCTGCACTTCCCCGGCACGATGACGCTGACCGGCACCACGCTGCTTTCGACCGTGATCGAGATCGGCGAGTCGGTCTACCGCTCAGGCTTTCGCAAGCTGTTGTTCGCCAACGGCCACGGCGGCCAGCCGCAGGTGCTCGAGATGGCAGCGCGCGAACTGCGCCTGCGTCATGGCGACTTCGTGGTGGTGCCGCACGGCGTGTCGCGCCTGCCGAGCGCAGCCAGCAAGCAGGTGAGCGAGCAGGAGAAGAAGCTCGCGATGCACGCCGGCCATTCCGAGACCGCGCTGATGCTCGCGCTCGCGCCCGAGACAGTGCACATGGAGCACGCGGTCGCCAACTTTCCGCCGCCCTTCCCGATCAAGCTGCTGTCGGCCGACGGCCGCCCGGCCTGCGCCTGGACCTCCCGCGACTTCGGCCCGAGCGGCGTGATCGGCGACCCCACCACCGCCACGCGCGAACAGGGCAAAGAGATCCTCGACACGCTCTCCGACAGCTGGGCACAGGCGCTGACCGAACTGCATGCGCTGCGTTGGGTGGTGCGCGAAGAAGCCACCTGGGAGCGTGGGCACCAGCAGGGCTTCATCCAGCAGAGCTTCGACCCCGCCTGAGCCTGTTTCTTGCAACGGCCCCTTCGCTTTTCTCGCTTCTTCAACTCCCCAGCCTTCGAGAGGTTCCCACCATGCGCTCCTTCGCACTGTCCGTCGCCGGCGCCGCCGCCATCGCTTTTCTCGCCACCGCGCCCGCGCAGGCCGAGGACAAGTTCACCTACATGACCAACTGGTACGCGCAGGCCGAGCACGGCGGCTTCTACCAGGCGCAGGCGCTGGGCATCTACAAGAAGTACGGCCTCGACGTGACCATCAAGATGGGCGGCCCGCAGGTCAACATCACGCAGATGATGGCCGCCGGCCAGGCCGACTGCATCATGGGTTCGAGCGACATCCAGATGATGCAGGTGCGCGAAGGCGGCGTGCCGGTGGTCAACGTGGCGGCCTTCTTCCAGAAGGACCCGCAGGTGCTGATCGCGCACGACGACGTCAAGAAGTTCGAGGACCTGAAGGGCAAGACGCTGCTGATCGGCGCGCAGGCCCAGCGCGGCTACTGGCCGTGGCTGAAGGCCAAGTTCGGCTTCACCGACGAGCAGACCCGCCCCTACACCTTCAACATCCAGCCCTTCGTGGCCGACAAGAACAGCGCGCAGCAGGGCTACCTGACCTCGGAGCCCTACGCCATCCAGAAGGCCGGCGTGAAGAGCACCGTGCTGATGTTCAGCGACCACGGCTTCCCGGCCTACGCGACCACCGTGTCGTGCATGGAGAAGACGGTGAAGGACCGCAGCAAGCAGGTCGCCGCCTTCGTGAAGGCCTCGGCCGAGGGTTGGAAGAGCTACCTCGCCGACCCGGCGCCCGCCAACGCCCTCATCAAGAAGGACAACCCCAACATGACCGACGACCAGCTGGCCTACAGCGTGGCCAAGCTCAAGGAGATGGGCATGGTCACCGGCGGCGACGCGGCCAAGCTCGGCATCGGCGTGATGACGGATGCGCGTGCGAAGGCCAGCTACGACTTCCTGGTGAGCGCGAAGCTGCTCGACCCCGCCAAGGTCGAACTCGCCAAGACCTACACGACCGAGTTCGTCAAGGACGCCAAGGTTCTGCCCTGAGTCTTCCGCTTCATGAATCGCATCGAACCCAACACCCTCGCGCCGCCAGCGGAGCCTGCCGTGCCCGCGGTGGAAGTGCTCTCGGCGGAGAAGACCTACCCCAACGGCACGCAGGCGCTGCTGCCGGTGGACCTGTCCATCGCCGAAGGCGAATTCGTCACGCTGCTCGGTCCCTCGGGCTGCGGCAAGAGCACGCTGCTGAAGATGGTGGCAGGCATGCTCGAACCCAGCGACGGCCGGCTGCTGGTGTGGCGCAAGCCGGTGGCGCAGATCCACAGCTGCCCGCACAAGCTGTCGTTCGTGTTCCAGTCGCCCACGCTGATGCCGTGGGCGAGCGTGCAGACCAACGTGCGCCTGCCGCTGGACCTGGCCGGCGTGCCGCGCAAGGAAGCCGATGCGCGGGTGACGGAATCGCTCGCGCTGGTGGGGCTCGAAAAGTTTGCCGATGCGCTGCCGCGCGCGCTCTCGGGCGGTATGCAGATGCGCGTGTCGATCGCGCGCGGCCTCGTCACGCAGCCCGACCTGCTGCTGATGGACGAGCCCTTCGGCGCGCTCGACGAGATCACTCGCCACAAGCTCGATGCCGATCTGCTGGAGCTGTGGCGCAAGAAGAAGCTCACGGTGATCTTCGTGACGCACTCGATCCACGAGGCGGTGTTCCTGTCGAGCCGCGTGGTGATGATGGCGGCGCGGCCGGGTCGGGTGGTGGAAGAGCTCCGCATCGACGAGCCCTATCCGCGCAGCGCCGATTTCATGGTGACGCCCGAATTCGCACGCTACGCGAAGCAGCTGCAGGACAGCCTGCTGCGCGCCAGCAGTGCCGATGAGGAGACCGCGCGATGAAGAAGACAGTCAAACCTCTGCTGAGCCAGCCGCGCGTGCAGCGCGTGCTCTACCCGGTGCTGATCGGCGTGGTGCTGGTCGCGCTGTGGCAGTGGATGGTGGTGGCGATGGAGCTGCCGCCCTACCTCGTGCCCTCGCCCTACCTGATGATGCAGACGCTGGTGACCGACTGGGCGCCGCTGGGCAATGCGCTGCTGGTCACGCTGAAGATCACGGTGCTGTCGTTCCTGCTGGCCACGGTGGCGGGCGTGCTGATCTCGTTCCTGTTCGTGCAGAGCAAGCGCATCGAGACCGCGCTCTTTCCGTACGCGGTGCTGCTGCAGGTGACGCCCATCGTGGCGGTCGCGCCGCTGATCATCATCTGGGTGAAGAATCCGGTGGCCGCCATGACGGTGTGCGCGGCGCTGGTGGCGCTGTTCCCCATCATCAGCAACACCACGCTCGGCCTGCGCAGCATCGACCCCGACCTGCAGAGCTACTTCAAGCTGAACCGCGCCACGCGCTGGCAGCAGCTGGTGCGGCTGCGCATTCCGAGCGCGCTGCCGTATTTCTTTGGCGGGCTGCGCATCTCCAGCGGCCTCGCGCTGATCGGCGCGGTGGTGGCGGAGTTCGTCGCGGGCACGGGCGGTTCCGGCGCGGGGCTGGCCTACCAGATCCTGCAGGCGGGCTTCCAGCTGAACATCCCGCGCATGTTCGCCGCGCTGCTGCTCATTTCCCTCACCGGTGTCGCGCTCTTCGTGCTGATGGCCTGGCTCACCAAGGTGGCGCTGGGCTCCTGGCATGCGAGCGAACTTTCCCAGGATTGAACTTGACCATGAATGCTCCCGTTTCCGCCATCGAGCAATTGCTGCTCGAACTGCCCGACCTCGACTGGATCAGCGATGAGAGCCGCGTGACGCGGCTGTCGCAAGACTTTTCCTGGTTCAGCCCCGTGCTCAACCGCCAGCTCAAGGACAAGCGCGCCGACGTGGTCGTGCGCCCGCGCACCGAGGAAGAGATCCGCACCGTGGTGGGCGCCTGCGCGCGCCGCGGCGTGCCGATCACCATCCGCGGCAGCGGCACCGGCAACTACGGCCAGACGACGCCGCTGGCCGGCGGCGTGGTGCTCGACATGACGGGCTACAACAGCTGCCTGTGGGTACGGCCCGGCGTGGCGCGCGCGCAGGCCGGCATTCGCCTGGGCGAGTTGGAAAAGCAGGCCAAGCCCACGGGGCAGGAGCTGCGCTGCATGCCGTCGACCTATCGCAGCGCGACGCTGGGCGGCCTTTTCGGCGGCGGCTTCGGCGGCGTGGGCTCGATCAACTACGGGCCGCTGGGCGCACCGGGCAACGTGCTCGGCATCCGCGCGATGAGCATCGAGGCGGAGCCGCAGGTGGTCGAGCTGCGCGGCGCCGAGGCGATGCGCATGCACCACCTGTGGGGCACCAACGGACTGGTGCTGGAACTGGAAATTGCCCTGGCACCCGCGCATCCATGGCTGGAGACGCTGGTCACTTTCGACAACTTCGGGGGCGCACTGCACTTCGCCGACAAGCTCGCGAACGCGCCGGGCATCGTGAAGCGCGAAGTGGCGTTCTTCGCCGCGCCCATCTCGGACCACCTGGCGCAACTCGCGGCGCACCTGCTGACGGGCTGCCACACGGTGCTGTCGCTGGTGGCGGAATCGTGCGAGCCCGCGCTGCTGCAGCTGGCCGAGGCGCACGGCGGCACGGTGAGCTACCGCAAGACGGCGGCCGAGGTGCAGAAGAGCAACCGCACGCTGATGGAGTTCACCTGGAACCACACGACGCTGCACGCGCTCAAGATCGATCCGACGCTGACCTACCTGCAGAGCGGCTTCGTGCCGGGCCGGCATGTCGAGCAGGTGATCGAGATGGAAAAGCTGCTGAGCGGCGAGGTGATGATGCACCTGGAGTTCATCCGCAACGTTGCGGGCCTCATGACCTGCAGCGGACTGCAGCTGGTGCGCTTCAGCACCGAGGAGCGGCTGCAGGAGATCATGCGCATCCACCGCGAGCACAACGTGCACATCAACAACCCGCATGTGAACATCGTGGAAGACGGCAAGGCCGGCGGGCCGCTGCCGCCCGAGGTCATCGCGGTGAAGAAACGCTTCGATCCGATGGGGCTGCTGAATCCCGGCAAGCTGCGCGACTGGCCGGTGAAGGGCGCACGGGTCGCCTGAGGCTCAATCGCGGCGGCGGCGGCGCAGCACAAAGGCTGCGGCCACGATGGCCATCGCCAGCAGCCACAGCGGCCACAGACCGAAAGGCGCGACCCAGCGCGCATACGGCGTGAGGCCACGCCGGCCTTCGGCGCTGGCTTCGAGCACGCCGCGCGTGAGGCGCGGCAGTTCGTGCGTCACGCGGCCGTCGGCATCGATCACCACGGTCGCACCGGTATTGGTGGAGCGCACCATCGGCCGCGCGAATTCGAGCGCGCGCATGCGCGAGATCGACAGGTGTTCGTCGATGGCCACCGTGTCGCCGAACCATGCGATGTTGCTCACGTTGAGCAGGATGGTGGGGGCCGTGGCCTCGTCCGTGAAGTTCGCCCCGATCTCGTCGCCGAACAAGTCTTCGTAGCAGATATTCGGTGCGATACGCTGGCCCTGCCAGACGAACGGCGCCTGCGCGAGCCCGCCGCGTGCGAAGTCGCCGAGCGGGATGTTCATCATCTGGATGAACCAGCGGAAGCCCGGGGGAATGAATTCGCCGAAGGGCACCAGGTGGTGCTTGCTGTAGACGTAGGGCCGCGCGGCGCCGGGCTGGAAGCCGAGCACTGCATTGCTGTACGTGCCCTGCCCTCCCATCGGCAGGCCGACGATGGCGGCCTGCGTGCCCTGGCTGTAGCGCGCCTCGATCACTTCGAGATAGCCGGCCGGCAACTGCTGCGGCAGGAGCGGCAAGGCGGTCTCGGGCGTCACGACGAGCGATGCCTTGGCGTCGCGCAATTGCTCGCCGTACCAGCGCAGCGCGGTTTCGATGCCGCCGCCGGGAATGAATTTCTCGTCCTGCGGGATGTTGCCTTGCAGGAGTGCAAGCTGGAGATTGCCGGCCGAGCCCTTGGGACCTTGTACGTCACTGCGCAGCGGCGCAACCAGTTGCGGCGCGGCGAACACGAGCGCGATCAGCACCAGGCCTTGCACGAGCTCGGCGACGCGCGGCGGCCGGTGCAGCACGACCAGCGCAACGACCAGCGCCGCTGCGGCACCGATGCCGTAGACACCGACCCACGGCGCCAGCGCGGCCAGCGGACCTTCGACATGCGCATAGCCGCCGGCGCCCCACGGGAAACCCGTGAACCAGCTGCCGCGCACGAGCTCGGCCAGCGTCCACAGCGCCGCGAAGACGAGCGCGCCTGTCACCCGCCCCTGCGGTCCGCGAACAACGAACCACGCAGCCGCAACCGCGTAGTACAGCCCGAGCGCCGCGGCCAGTGCCAGCACGGCGATGGCCGCGAGAGGCGCCGGCAGCCCGCCATAGGTGTGCATCGAAATGAAGAGCCACCAGAAGCTGCCGGTGAGCCAGGCGGTCGAGAACAGCCAGCCATGCAGGCCGGCGCGACGCCAGCCCGCGCCCTGCGCGCGCAGGCCGTCGAGCAGCCACACGAACGCACCGAGCGACAGCAGCTGCAGCCACCACAGCGGCTTGCCGCCCACGGGCGAGGCCATCGAAAGCGCCTGCGCGAGCCCGGCGGCACCGAAGCCGAGCAGGCGGAACAGGTTGGCGGAAGGAGAAGCCGGCGCGCCGCGCATCAGTCGGCCGCGTCGCCGCCGCGCGCCGGGGACACCTTGAACCAGCGCACCGCGCCGCCCTTGGTGTGCAGCACCACGAAGTCGAAGCCGCCGATGGCGTGGTGCTCGCCGCGCTTGGGCACGTGGCCCATCTCGTGCGCGATCAAGCCGCCGATGGTGTCGAAGTCTTCGCTCAGCTGTTCTTCATCGAACACGATGCCGAAGGCCTCGGCCACGCGCTCGATGGGCGTGTCGCCCGAGACGCGGTAGGTGTGGTCGGCCAGGCCGAAGATGTCGCCTTCGTCCTCGGCGATGTCGAACTCGTCCTCGATCTCGCCGACGATCTGCTCGAGCACGTCCTCGATGGTGATGAGGCCGGCCACGCGGCCGAACTCGTCGATCACGATGGCCAGGTGGTTGCGGTTGCCGCGGAACTCGCGCAGCAGATCGTTCAGGCCCTTGCTCTCGGGCACGAAGGTGGCCGGGCGCAGCAGGGCGCGGATGTTGAGGCCCGGCGCGCGCTGCAGCTTGAGCAGGTCTTTCGCGAGCAGGATGCCGATGATGTTTTCTTTCTCGCCCTCGTACACCGGGAAGCGCGAGTGCGCGGTGTCGATGATGAGGTGCAGCAGCGCGTCGAACGGTGCGTCGATGTTCACCAGGTCCATGCGCGGCGCGGCAACCATCACGTCGCCCGCGGTCATGTCGGCCATGCGCAGCACGCCTTCGAGCATCACGCGCGATTCGGCGCCGATCACCTCGTTGTCCTCGGCATCGGCCAGGGTTTCGATCAGCTCGTCGCGCGAGTCGGGACCGGGGTGGATGAATTCGGCGAGCTTCTGGAGAAAGCCGCGCTTGTCTTCCCGTTCGACGGGAGCGCGTTCAGGGTGAGGGTCGGCCACTGCGGGAGGGCTTAGTTGAGGAAAGGCAAGGATACCGGATTGCGTGTGACACGCTCTACCGCATGACCCCCGCCAGCCATTGGGCCCGCCGCCAGGCCTCAGGGGGCGGATTTCTTGCGGGCATCACGCATGCCGCTGCGCACTTCCTGCACGCTCGCCAGGAAGGCCCAGAACTGCTTGGCACGGCTCTTGAGCGCGAAGTCGACCGCGGCGTAGTGCTCCAGGGCGATCTCGCTCATGCGGCTGTCGAAGGTGGCGCTGGGCAGTTCGAGGTGGGCCTCGGCTTCCGAGCCGCTGCGCACCACCGTCGCGCCGGCGTTGCGGGCGATCTTCAGCATGGCGGCGTTTTCGCTGAGCGCATGGATGAAGAGCATGCCCACGCCTTCGTTGCGGGCCACGACCACGGCGCGCTCGAACAGGCGGGCGCCGTAGCCCCGGCCGCGGGCATGCGCCGAGACCGACACGCCGAATTCGGCGCAGTCGCTGTGCTGGTCGCCGGGCGCGAAGGCCAGGTGCGCCATCGCGATCAGGTCGAGGCGGCGGTTGTAGATGCCGAAGAGTTCATCGCGCTCGAAGTCGAGACCGTCGACGTAGCTCTGGACCTGCTCGTCGCCCGCCGCATAGCCGAAGCGCAAATAGCGGTCGTGCGGGGAGAGTTCGAGCAGGTGGCGAGCGATGCGCTCGCGTTCGCGCGGGCCGATCGAGCGGATCGGCACCATGACGGGTTGAGGCGCGCTGACTGCGCGTGGTTGCGCCTCAACCATCGGCGCTTTCAGGAAAGAGCCGAGGCCGAGAGACGCTTTGAGAAGGGTCTTGGCGGTAAGCATGACTCGAATGTAAGGGTTTCCCCTTAAACAACAAGTCCACAGGGTCAATCGCGGGACACATTTGTGTCCTAGTACCAAGCTGCGTGGCGCTGGCGCAACCGCAATGTGGCTAAACCGGCACAGCTGTGGTGGCCTTGACACGGTCGAGCACGAAGCTGGTCTTGCAGTCCTCCACGCTCGGATGCTTCAGCAGTGTGTCCATGATGAAGCGGCTGTAGTGGGCCATGTCGGCCACGACCACCCGCAACAGGTAGTCCATGTCGCCGGTGAGGGCCGCGCATTCGACCACCTCGGGCCATGTCTGCACGCTTGCGCGGAACAGGTCCATCGGGTTGCGCTTGTGGCTCTCGGTGTGCTTTTCGAGTCGCACATTGAGATAAGCGGTCAGCCCCAGGCCGATGGCTTCGGGCTGGACCAGCGCGACGTAGCGGTCGATCACCTTGTGCTCTTCGAGCCGCTTGACCCGCCGCAGCACGGCGCTGGGTGACAGGCTGACCTGCTCCGCGATCTGGTCGTAGGTGGCACGCCCATCTGCTTGCAGCGTGCGCAGAATCAGCCTATCGATCTTGTCCAGTGCTTCCATGTCGCCATTCTTGCAGTTTTATTGCGCAATGGCCATCCCGAGCGCCCGGAAACGCAGAAAACCTGAGAGGCATCCGCCCTACATTGCATGACCGGCCGATTTCGCGCCTTATTCATCCAGCCCCACCTACCGGAGACCGCACATGAGCCATGCCGACGCACCCGCCTTCACGCCCTGGGAGAACCCCATGGGCACCGACGGCTTCGAATTCATCGAGTACGCGGCACCCGATCCGGCCGCCATGGGCAAGGTGTTCGAGCGCATGGGCTTCAAGGCGGTGGCGAAGCACCGCCACAAGAACGTGCTGCTGTACCGCCAGGGCACCATCAACTTCATTCTGAACGCGGAGCCCGATTCCTTCGCGCAGAAGTTCGCGCGCGAACATGGCCCGAGCGTCTGCGCCATCGCCTTCCGCGTGCAGGACGCCAAGCAAGCCTACGAGCGCGCCACATCACTCGGCGCATGGGGCTTCGCCGACAAGGCCGGCCCCGGAGAGCTGAACATCCCCGCCATCAAGGGCATCGGCGACAGCCTGATCTACCTGGTGGACCGCTGGCCCGGCAAGAATGGGGCGAAGCCCGGCGACATCGGCAACATCGGCTTCTACGACGTGGACTTCGAGGCGCTGCCGGGCGTGTCGTCGCAAGACGCGCTGGCGCGCAAGGGCAACGGCCTGACCTACATCGACCACCTGACGCACAACGTGTACCGCGGCCGCATGGACGTGTGGGCCAACTTCTACGAGAAGCTCTTCAACTTCCGCGAGGTGAAGTACTTCGACATCGAAGGCCAGGTGACGGGTGTGAAGAGCAAGGCCATGACCAGCCCCTGCGGCAAGATCCGCATCCCGATCAACGAAGAAGGCAAGGAACAGGCCGGCCAGATCCAGGAGTACCTGGACATGTACAAGGGCGAGGGCATCCAGCACATCGCCATGGGCTCGGACAACCTGTACGAAAGCGTCGACGCGCTGCGCGCCAACGGCGTGACGCTGCTGGACACCATCGACACGTACTACGAGCTGATCGACAAGCGTATTCCCGGGCACGGCGAAAGCGTGGCCGAACTGAAGAAGCGCAAGATCCTGATCGACGGCAAGAAGGACGCGCTGCTGCTGCAGATTTTCAGCGAGAACCAGTTGGGCCCGATCTTCTTCGAGTTCATCCAGCGCAAGGGCGACGACGGTTTCGGCAACGGCAACTTCAAGGCGCTGTTCGAGAGCATCGAGCTCGACCAGATGCGCCGCGGCGTGCTGAGCGCCGCAAAATAAGGGCTCCTTCTTTCTTATTGCCCAGGAGCCCGGTATGCGCAGTTGCATGTCTTCGATCGGTTTGACCTTCATCGCGGCGGCAGCCGCCGTTCTTTCGGGTTGCGCCATGGCGCCGGCGAGCACGCCGGTGGCCGGCTCGCACCTCGATGCCGTGCAGAAGGCGGCGGTGCTGCGCATCTGCACGCCGGGCGACTACAAGCCCTTCAGCTTCCAGAAGGCTGAGGGCGCCTTCGAGGGCATCGACGTCGACCTGATGACGGGCTTCAGCGCCAGCCTCGGCGCGAAGCCCGAGTGGGTCAAGACCACCTGGGCCAACCTGCTGCCCGACCTGAACGCCGGCAAGTGCGACATCGCCGTGGGCGGCGTGTCGGTCACCACCGACCGGCAGAAGCGGGCCTTCTTCAGCACGCCCTACATGGTCAACGGCAAGACGCCCATCGCGCGCTGCGCCGACGTGGCCAAGTACCAGAGCGTGGCCGCCATCGACAAGCCGTCGGTGCGCGTCATCTTCAACCCGGGCGGCAGCAACGAGCGCTTCGCCCGGGCCAATTTCAAACAGGCCAAGCTCACGCTGCACGGCGAGAACGTGACGATCTTCGACGAGATCCTCGCCAACCGCGCGGACGTGTTCGTGACCGAAGCGGCCGAGGCCATCACGCAGCAGAAGCTCAAGCCGGGCCTGTGCGCGGTCAATCCCGACAAACCGCTGCAGTACGGCGAAATGGCCTGGATGCTCCCGCGCGACGACGTTGCCTTCAAGTCATACGTCGACCAGTGGCTGCATCTGCAGCAGGCCGGCGGCGACTTCCAGCGCACGATGGACCGCTGGCTCAAGTAACTCTCAAGAATCGTTTCTCATGGACACTCCTGCCGCCGCCGTTGTCACCCCCGCCGTCTACGGCGCTTCCGACCGCCCGCCTCGGGGCGACTATTCGCGCGGCGGCAAGGTGATGGCCGACTACACCTGCCCGCAGGACTGGGCCAGCTATACAGAGGCCGACCACGACACCTATCGCCGGCTCTACGAGCGCCAGGCGGCGCAGTTACCGGGGCTGGCCTGCGACGCCTTCATCAAGTCGCTGCCGTCGCTCGGCGTGAAGGACCGCATTCCGCGCTTCGAGGAACTCAACGAGCGGCTGCATCGCGCGACCGGTTGGGAGATCGTCGCGGTGCCGGGGCTGATTCCGGAGCTGCCGTTCTTCACGCTGCTGGCGAACCGCAAGTTCCCGGTGACCGACTGGATCCGCAAGCCAGAGGAGTTCGACTACATCGTCGAGCCCGACGTGTTCCATGACCTGTTCGGCCACGTGCCGATGCTGTTCGACCCGACCCTCGCCGACTACGTGCAGCGCTACGGCGCGGGCGGCATCAAGGCGCACGAACTGGGCGCCGGCGAGAAGCTCGCGCGGCTTTATTGGTACACGGTGGAGTTCGGGCTGATCCGCCAGCCGGACGGCCTGCGCGCTTACGGCGCCGGCATTCTGAGCTCGGTGGGCGAACTGAAGCACGCGGTGCTCAGCGATGAGCCGCACCGGCTGCCGCTGGACCTGCTGCGCACCATGCGCACGCGCTACAAGATCGACACCTACCAGGCCAACTACTTCGTGATCGACAGCTTTGCGCATCTGTTCGACCTTACGGCGCCCGACTTCACGGCGCTGTACGAGTCGCTGGCGGTTGCGACCGACATCGAAGCCGGAGTGCTGCTGCCGGGCGAATCGGGCTTGGCCTGAATTTCTGAGGGCTGCGCCGCGCAGCTATCGCGCGCGCGACAGCACACGTCCGCTCCCTAGGACAAGCCCGCTGGCGGCGAAGGCGCACTGCCTCCCACAATCCGCGCCAAAGGAGCTTGCATGCAGACATCCGCGCGACAGAACTATCCGGCCGGCGTACCGCACGAGATTCATCCCGAGCAGTACCGTTCCTTGCCTCACATGTTCGACGAGGCCTTTGGCCGCTACGCCGACAGGCCGTTCTCGGTCTGCATGGAGCGCTGGATGTCCTATGGCGAACTCGACACGCTGTCGAAGGCGCTGGGCGCCTGGCTGCAATCGCTCGGACTGGAGTCGGGTGCGCGCGTAGCCATCATGCTGCTCAATATTCCGCAGTTCGCGGTCACCATGTGCGGCGTGCTGCGCGCGGGCTATACGTGCGTCAACGTCAATCCGCTGTACACCGCGCGGGAGCTGGAACACCAGCTGAAGGACTCTGGCGCGACAGCGATCGTCATCCTCGAGAACTTCGCGGCAACGCTAGAGAAGGTGATCGAGCGCACGCCCGTGAAGCATGTGGTCGTGACGGCGATGGGCGATCTGCTGGGCGGGCTGTATGGCGCATGGATCACGATGGCAGTGCGTCATCTGGCGAAGATCGTGCCGGCGTACAAGCTGCCGCTGAGCGATGGACGCACGGTCACGCCGTTCACTCAGGCGATCTCGGAGGGCCGAGGCCGCATGCTGGGGCCCGACCGGAGCACGCTCGATTCGATCGCGTTCCTGCAGTACACGGGCGGGACGACCGGCCTCTCGAAGGGCGCGGTGCTGACCCATCGCAACATCGTTGCGGCCACTCTGCAGGCGGAGGCCTGGTTCACACCTGCGCTGTCGCGCGCGGGCGATCTGGCGAAGGTCAACAGCATCGCGGCGCTGCCGCTGTATCACATCTTTGCGCTGACGCTGTGCTTGCTGGTGATCCGCCAGGGCTCGCACATGACGCTGATCCCGAACCCGCGCGACTTCAACAAGTTCATCGCGGTACTGAAGAAGCGGCCATTCCACATGCTGCCGGCAGTGAACACGCTGTTCAATGCACTGCTGATACACCCGGAGTTCAAGTCGATCGATTTCTCCACACTGTTCGTGTCGCAGGCGGGAGGCATGGCGGCATCGGAAGGTACCGCGCGCAAGTGGTTCGAGGCCACGGGCTGCCCGATGATCGAAGGCTGGGGGATGAGCGAAACCTGCGCCATCGGGACCAACAACCCGGTGTCGAATACCGAGTTCACCGGGACGATCGGCTTGCCTTTGCCAAGCATCGAGATCGCAATCAAGGACGACGATGGCAATTCACTGCCGGCAGGCCAGCCGGGTGAGCTTTGCATCAAGGGACCGAACGTGATGACGGGCTACTACAACCAGCCCGCCGAGACGGCGGCGGCCTTCACCGCCGATGGCTTCATGCGCACCGGCGATATTGCGGTGATGCAGGAAGACGGCTACAGCCGCATCGTCGACCGCAAGAAGGACATGATTCTGGTGAGCGGCTTCAACGTGTTCCCCAACGAACTCGAGAACGTGATTTCCCTGTGCCCAGGGGTCGTGGAATGCGCGGCGGTGGGCGTCCCGGACGAGAAGCAGGGCGAGGCCATCAAGGTCTTCGTCGTCCGCAGGGACCCGGCGCTGACTGAAGACGCAGTGCTGCAGTACTGCCACTCGCAGCTCACGGGCTACAAGCGGCCGAAGCACATCGAGTTCAGGGAATCGCTGCCGAAGACCAACGTGGGAAAGATCTTGCGCCGCGAACTGCGCGCCAGTGCGGGCGCCTGAATGAGCCATTCGTCGGCGAGTGCCGGGCTGCCAGCGAATGTCGTGGTATTCGAGCGGGGTTGGCTGTCTTCGAACAATGTTCTGTTCGTCGGCAGCGAAGAAACCGCGGTGGTCGACACGGGGTATGCAACGCATGCTGAACAGACGCTGGCGCTGGTCGAGTCGGTGCTGGGGGAACGGCCACTCGATCTCATCCTGAATACGCATCTCCACAGCGACCATTGCGGTGGGAATGCCGCATTGCAAGAACGCTATCCGTTGGCTCGTACGGAAATCCCGCCCGGCGAAGCTGGCTTGGTGAAACGCTGGGATCAAAGGGGCCTGAGTTTCTTGGCGACGGGGCAGATGTGCCGCAGGTTCCGTTTTACGGGGCTGCTGCGGCCCGGGACGGAACGCATGCTCGGCGATCGGTCGTGGCAAGTGCATGCGGCACCCGGCCACGATCCCCATTCGATCATTCTGTTCGACGCAGCGTCACGGACACTGATTTCGGCGGATGCCCTGTGGGAGAACGGATTTGGTATCGCTTTCCCCGAACTGGCCGGTGAGCCGTCGTTCAAAGATGTAGGCGCCACGTTGGATCTGATCGAAACGCTTGCTCCCCGGCAAGTGATTCCAGGGCATGGCGCTGTATTCGACGATGTCGGCAAAGCTCTGTCTGTAGCGCGTCGCCGGCTCGACGGTTTGCAGCGCGATCCGGTGAAGCATGCACGTCACGCCATCAAGGTACTGATGAAATTCAAGCTGCTGGAGGTGCAGTCGATCTCTTTTGCGGATTGGCAGGCGTGGCTGCGAGGCGCTCCCCAAAGCAAAAAACCCCAGTCAGATTTCTGACTGGGGTTTTCTGGGCTGTAAGAGCCTGACGATGACCTACTTTCACACGGGAACCCGCACTATCATCGGCGCTGAGTCGTTTCACTGTCCTGTTCGGGATGGGAAGGAGTGGGACCAACTCGCTATGGTCATCAGGCATAAAGGGTTGTTCTGTTGATCACATGATCAAGAGAACGAATTCATAGAGTTTGGAATCAGCTTTTGGCGAATTATTTTGAATGCGTCAACTTGGCATAACACCTTGATCGGATTGATCAAAGTTATAGGGTCAAGCCGCACGAGCAATTAGTATCAGTTAGCTTAACGCATTACTGCGCTTCCACACCTGACCTATCAACGTCCTGGTCTTGAACGACTCTTCAGGGGGCTCAAGGCCCCGGCAGATCTCATCTTGAAACGAGTTTCCCGCTTAGATGCTTTCAGCGGTTATCTCTTCCACACTTAGCTACTCGGCAATGCCACTGGCGTGACAACCGATACACCAGAGGTGTGTCCACTCCGGTCCTCTCGTACTAGGAGCAGGCTTCCTCAAATCTGCAGCGCCCACGGAAGATAGGGACCAAACTGTCTCACGACGTTTTAAACCCAGCTCACGTACCTCTTTAAATGGCGAACAGCCATACCCTTGGGACCGGCTACAGCCCCAGGATGAGATGAGCCGACATCGAGGTGCCAAACACCGCCGTCGATATGAACTCTTGGGCGGTATCAGCCTGTTATCCCCAGAGTACCTTTTATCCGTTGAGCGATGGCCCTTCCATACAGAACCACCGGATCACTATGTCCTGCTTTCGCATCTGCTCGACTTGTCAGTCTCGCAGTTAAGCACGCTTATGCCATTGCACTATCGTCACGATGTCCGACCGTAACTAGCGTACCTTCGAACTCCTCCGTTACGCTTTGGGAGGAGACCGCCCCAGTCAAACTGCCTACCATGCACTGTCCCCGATCCAGATAATGGACCTAGGTTAGAACCTCAAACACACCAGGGTGGTATTTCAACGTTGGCTCCACAAGATCTAGCGACCCTGCTTCAAAGCCTCCCACCTATCCTACACAGATCTGTTCAAAGTCCAATACAAAGCTACAGTAAAGGTTCATGGGGTCTTTCCGTCTTTCCGCGGGGAGATTGCATCATCACAAACATTTCAACTTCGCTGAGTCTCAGGAGGAGACAGTGTGGCCATCGTTACGCCATTCGTGCAGGTCGGAACTTACCCGACAAGGAATTTCGCTACCTTAGGACCGTTATAGTTACGGCCGCCGTTTACTGGGACTTCAATCAAGAGCTTGCACCCCATCATTTAATCTTCCAGCACCGGGCAGGCGTCACACCCTATACGTCCACTTTCGTGTTTGCAGAGTGCTGTGTTTTTAATAAACAGTCGCAGCCACCGATTTTTTGCAACCCATTCATGCTTCGTTGTTCACTACACACTAATAGGGCACACCTTCTTCCGAAGTTACGGTGTCAATTTGCCGAGTTCCTTCTCCTGAGTTCTCTCAAGCGCCTTAGAATACTCATCTCGCGCACCAGTGTCGGTTTGCGGTACGGTCGTTGTTAGCTGAAGCTTAGTGGCTTTTCCTGGAACCTCGTTCAGTCACTTCACGGACAAGTCCGCTCGATCGTTGGCCTCGGTATATGTGCACCGGATTTGCCTAATGCACGCCTACATCCAACTAAACCAGAATAATCCAATAACTGGATGACCTATTAAGATCCGTCCCCACATCGCACTAACAATCGGTACAGGAATATTGACCTGTTTCCCATCAGCTACGCATCTCTGCCTCGCCTTAGGGGCCGACTCACTCTACGCCGATGAACGTTGCGTAGAAAACCTTGCGCTTACGGCGAGGGGGCTTTTCACCCCCTTTAACGCTACTCATGTCAGCATTCGCACTTCTGATACCTCCAGCACGCTTTACAACGCACCTTCACAGGCTTACAGAACGCTCTCCTACCACTTGCAATAAATTGCAAATCCGCAGCTTCGGTAACTGGCTTAGCCCCGTTACATCTTCCGCGCAGGACGACTCGATCAGTGAGCTATTACGCTTTCTTTAAATGATGGCTGCTTCTAAGCCAACATCCTGACTGTTTTAGCCTTCCCACTTCGTTTCCCACTTAGCCAATTTTAGGGACCTTAGCTGGCGGTCTGGGTTGTTTCCCTCTTGAGTCCGGACGTTAGCACCCGGTGCTCTGTCTCCCAAGCTGTACTCATCGGTATTCGGAGTTTGCCTTGGTTTGGTAAGTCGCCATGACCCCCTAGCCAAAACAGTGCTCTACCCCCGATGGTAATACTTGAGGCACTACCTAAATAGTTTTCGGAGAGAACCAGCTATTTCCAAGTTTGTTTAGCCTTTCACCCCTATCCACAGCTCATCCGCTAGTTTTGCAACACTAGTCGGTTCGGACCTCCAGTACCTGTTACGGCACCTTCATCCTGGCCATGGATAGATCACTTGGTTTCGGGTCTACACCCAGCGACTGATCGCCCTATTCGGACTCGATTTCTCTACGGCTTCCCTATTCGGTTAACCTTGCCACTGAATGTAAGTCGCTGACCCATTATACAAAAGGTACGCAGTCACCCCTTACGAGGCTCCTACTTTTTGTAAGCACGCGGTTTCAGGATCTATTTCACTCCCCTCCCGGGGTTCTTTTCGCCTTTCCCTCACGGTACTAGTTCACTATCGGTCAATGATGAGTATTTAGCCTTGGAGGATGGTCCCCCCATATTCAGACAGGATTTCTCGTGTCCCGCCCTACTTGTCGTTAGCTCAGTACCACACAGGTCATTTCACGTACGGGGCTATCACCCGCTATGGCCAGCCTTTCCAAGCTGTTCCGTTATGTCTTGTGCTATCACTAACAGGCTTCTCCGATTTCGCTCGCCACTACTTTCGGAATCTCGGTTGATGTCTTTTCCTCGAGCTACTGAGATGTTTCAGTTCACCCGGTTCGCCTCGCATGACTATGTATTCATCATGCGATACCTTTGCAGGTGGGTTTCCCCATTCGGAAATCTCCGGATCAAAGCTAATTTGCCAGCTCCCCGAAGCTTATCGCAGGCTATCACGTCCTTCGTCGCCTATCATTGCCAAGGCATCCACCACGTGCTCTTATTCACTTGACCCTATAACTTTGAGCTCTCCTTGCGGAGATCCAAAATCGTTTCAAGGAATTACCAGGTCTTTCACCTGGCGCGTTATGCCGCTACATTCAAAATTCGATTTGACTCGAAATTGAAGTTTCTTTTGACGCAATCAAAAATTCTATGCTGCTGATGGCACGGTCTGCACTAAACCTTTACGAATGTGC